>JBDSIW010000274.1:0-3859 GCA_039917795.1 Verrucomicrobiota bacterium
TTTCACACGAGAATCGGGTCTTCAAACCGTCGAAAGAATTTTCGAAACGCGCCCGCATCAAGTCGATGGCGCAATACAAAAAACTTTACAACGAATCGATCAAATCACCGGAAAAGTTTTGGGGACGTGAGGCTAAAAATGAATTGGTGTGGAACAAACCTTTCACAAAAGTGCTGCAATGGAAGGTGCCCAACGCGAAATGGTTCGTCGGCGGAAAACTGAATGTCAGCACCAATTGCCTCGACAAATGGCTCGGCACACCGACCGCGAATAAAGCCGCGTTGATTTGGGAAGGCGAGCCAGCCGGGCCCGGCAAAGTGGGTGAGGAACGCACCTACACTTACAAACAATTGCAACGCGAGGTTTGTATGTTCGCGAATGTGCTCAAGCGAAACGGAATCAAAAAACGGGATCGCGTCATCATTTATCTGCCGATGATTCCCGAGGCGGCGATTGCGATGTTGGCCTGCGCGCGGATCGGTGCGATTCACTCGGTGGTTTTTGGCGGGTTCAGCGCGCAATCGGTCGCGGACCGCGTTTTCGATTGCCAGGCGAAAATGATCATCACGTCGGATGGCGGATTTCGTCGCGGGGCGATTGTTCCGCTCAAGAAAAATGTGGATGACGCCATGGTCCTCAAGGATGCGGAAGGCAAATCACTCACTTCCACGATTAAAAAGGTGGTCGTAGTGCGCCGCGCGTTTAATGACATTCACATGGAGGAAGGCCGTGACCTTTGGTGGCATCGCGAACTGGAATACGTGGACGCGAATTGCCCCGCTGCACCCCTCGATAGCGAAGCGCCGTTATTCATTCTTTACACGAGCGGTTCAACCGGAAAACCGAAAGGGATTTTGCACACGACGGCGGGCTATCTTCTCGGTGTGAAAATCACGAGCAAATACGTTTTCGATTTGCAGGAGACGGATGTGTATTGGTGCACTGCGGACATCGGCTGGGTAACGGGACACAGCTATGTGGTTTACGGCCCGCTGGCCAACGGCGCGACGAGTTTGATTTACGAGGGCGCGCCGAATTTTCCCGAGCCAGACCGTTTCTGGCGGATCATTGAGAAATACGGAGTGACGATTCTTTACACCGCGCCGACGGCGATCCGCGCGTTCATGAAGTGGGGCGTCGAGTGGCCGAAGGAACATGATCTCAGTTCGCTCCGCCTGCTCGGATCGGTGGGCGAACCGATCAATCCCGAGGCGTGGATGTGGTATCACGAAGTCATCGGCGGCAAACGCTGCCCGATCGTGGACACGTGGTGGCAAACGGAAACGGGCGGCATCATGATCAGCCCGTTGCCCGGCGCGACGCCGACCAAACCCGGGACGGCAACCCTGCCCTTTTTCGGAATTCTTCCAGAGGTCGTGGATGACAACGGGAAACCGGTTCCAATAAATTCAGGCGGAAAACTGGTCGTGCGCAAACCGTGGCCTTCGATGCTGCGCGGAATTTGGGGCGACAAAAAACGCTTCGTGGAAACCTACTGGAGCGAAGTCAAAGGAAGTTATTTTACCGGCGACGGTTGCCGACAGGACAAAGACGGATATTTCTGGATCGTGGGGCGCATTGACGACGTGTTGAACGTGGCGGGTCATCGCATCGGCACGGCGGAAGTGGAAAGCGCGTTAGTCAGCAACTTAAAAGTGGCCGAAGCGGCGGCGGTGGGACGGCCGGACGAATTGAAAGGTCAGGCGCTGGTGGTTTTTGTGACCTTGAAAACAGGCGTGGTGGCGAGCCGGGAATTACGCGAGGAATTGCGCAATCACGTTGGGAAAGAAATCGGAGCGGTAGCCAAACCGGATGACATCCGCTTCGCTGACGCGTTGCCCAAAACGCGTTCGGGAAAAATCATGCGCCGCCTGTTGAAACAAATCGCCTCGGGCATCGAAATCAAAGGAGATACGACGACTCTGGAAGATTTGAGTGTGCTGGCAAAGTTGAGCGCAAGTGATGAATAGCGTCGTTGGGGTTTCGAGACACGAATCTAAAAATTTCTTGGTCGCCGGTCTCAGCGCGTGGGTAATCTATCCGATTAGCTGTTTCATTTTTCTTTCAGCATTTTATTGCGGGCCTGAAGTTCGCTGTACGGTTAAGTTCCTCTTCAATAGGGTTTAGCTATGGCGGATGAAAGGGATTCCCAAGTCCGACCGGCAGGGATTGCCGCATATACAAAATTCATCCGGCTCCCGTAGGCTGGTTCGACTGAATAAATGCTGAAATTCAGCCTGTCTGGAAAAAAAGCTTGGAATGCTTTGAACTTTCCCAATCCATTTGAAAAATGAATACGCACATCCACACCGGCCTGCCGGAAATTATTAAGAAACATGAAACCGATTTGCTGGCCGATTGGTTGAAAGAACAAACCGCCTTGGCGACGCGCCAGCAGGTTTCCTTGAAGGAAGGCGAACTCAAATCGCAATGTTCGGAATTTCTCCGACTCCTGCGCAAAGGCACCCAAGGCAACAATCCTGACATTTCCACGCCGGAATGGACAGAGATGCGCGAGCTCCTGACCTCGGTATCGCGTTCGCGCGCCCAGCAAGGTTTTACCCCGACGCAAACCGCAACTTTCGTTTTCTCGTTCAAGAAATCCCTCTTCATCCGGCTCCGCAAGGAATTTGCCAATAACGCCGACGCGCTGGCCGACGAGACGTGGACCGCGACCAATCTGCTCGATGAACTCGGGCTTTTCACGACGGAGATGTTTCAGAAAACGCGCGAGGAAGTCATCCTTCGCCAACAACAGGGCCTGCTCGAACTTTCCACCCCCGTCGTCATGCTTTGGGAAGGCATTCTTGCCCTGCCCTTGATTGGAATTCTCGACAGCGCACGCACCGAACTCGTCATGCAATCTCTCCTGCAAAAGATTGTCGAGACCGGCGCTTCCGTCGCCATCATTGATATAACTGGTGTCCCGACGGTCGATACACTCGTCGCGCAGCACTTGCTGAAAACGGTCACCGCCGCCCGGCTGATGGGCGCGAATTGTTTCATCAGCGGCATTCGCCCGCAAATTGCCCAGACCATCGTCCATCTCGGCGTGAATCTCGGCGACATTACTACCAAGGCAAATTTGAAAGACGCGCTCGCCCTGGCTATGAAGCAATCCGGTTTGACCGTGGTCGCCACCAAAAAGCTGGCGAAGGAAATTGTCGCCTGAATGGTCCGGGAAAGTTAATTTTCAAAACGACCTATGGAACGAATCCCGATCTTGCGCATGGGCGAATTTTTGCTTGTGACTATTCAGGTGGACATGCACGACCGCCTCGCGATGAGGCTGCAGGACGATCTGACCGCCGACATCGTGGACTCGAACGCTGGGGGTGTGCTGATCGACATCTCCTCCCTGGAAATGATCGATTCATTCATCGGCCGGATGCTTTCAAACATTTCGCTCATGAGCAAGGTTTTGTCGGCCCAAACCGTCGTCGTGGGCATGCAACCGGCCGTGGCGATCACCTTGGTCGAACTCGGCATGTCGCTGCCAGGAGTGCGGACCGCTTTGAATGTGGAAAAAGGAATGGCGCTGCTGCGGGCATCTCTGGAGTCGAGTTACTCGGAGGCGCAGGATGACACTGCTTAGGAGCGAAAGCGTCCCCATCGTCGAGGAGCAGGATATTGTTCGCGCCCGGCAAATTACCCGCGACTGGGCAATCGATTTCGGCTTCAAATTGATCGATCAAACCAAAATGGTTACGGCGGTGAGTGAGCTGGCGCGAAACACTCTTGTCTATGGCAAGGGCGGAATCATGTTGCTCGAAGCGTTGGAACGGGATTTTCGAAAAGGGCTTCGCGCCAAATTCGAAGATAAAGGTCCGGGCATTCCGGACATCGAACAGGCGCTCAC
>JBDSIW010000275.1:0-5429 GCA_039917795.1 Verrucomicrobiota bacterium
GGAATTGCGGCGCAATGACCGGAAACGTGACCGGGATCGTTTTGCCATCGAGGACAAAACCGACCTCAAATTCCACCGCGCGAAAATTCTTTTCATCAATGACGATTCCTCTGTCTCGAATCTCATCGAGGGAAAGCGGTCTCGACGTCACGCGCGAGACCAGAACCTCATCGAACACATGCACCGGCACCGAGGCAGGAACGCCTTCCAGTTTGGTAACACCAGTCGCGGAGTCCACGAGACGGATATTGTCGAGTTGATAATCGCCGACCAGCGGCAACGGCGGAAGAAGGAGCGCCTGGTTGACCTGGCCGATCAAGCGGCGGGCGGGAAATGTCGGGCCGCGCAAAGTGGCCTCAACAAACGTGCCCTGCGCGAGCGTCGTTGAAGCAGCGCTGTTTGTTCCGCCGCTCAACTGGACTAAAACTGAACCTGCGATGTTTTTTGGAACCGAAACCATCTCCGGCGAAACCCGCAGTTGCGTCCCAACGATTTTATACTCCAGCGTCGTCAGCGGTTGCGCAGCGAACGCGATTGCGGGCAGGAGCAAGCTGATGCCCATGAAAAAGAAAATCACCGCCAAAGTGTGGCGCGCTGCGATTGGTAAAATTTTCGTGGAAGGAATCACGGGGCTTTAATGCTGCGTAAATAATATTCGGTGCGCTCGACGTTTTTTTCGCGCGCTTGAATGAAGCGATCGTAGGCAATGCCCAGGGCCTGCGTATAATTCGCTTCTGCGTCGGCAATCCCCTGGACAATTAACGCGGTGTCATCCGCACCCACAGTGGAAAGGATGCCACCAGCCACAGTGAGCCAACCGCCATTGTCGGAGAACTTTTGCACCTGCTCTTCGTAAGCTTGAGCGACATCCGGATCGTTAAGGGCGATGATCGCCAGCTTTCCCACCTCGAAGCCGGCAGTATAGGAGACCTGCAGTGCGGCGATCGCACCCGGGGCCTGGAGTTCCTCAAGCAGACCAATGTTGGAAGAGATTTTGCGCATCGCGGCGATATCGGCTGAAGCGGAAACTTCGCGAAGTTTTTCGGCAAATGAGAGCAAAGCGCCTGATGACTTCGACAACTGCCTTGCCACGGTGGCGGCATGGCTTTTGTCATCCTTAAGCGCGTACTGCAGATAAGCGTCGCCGAGGGATTGCACGCCTTTGCCAATCGCGAGCAAGTGTCCTTCGCGCTTGTTGATATAATCCTTGGTCGCGTCGCTGACGATTCCGGAGCGCCCCTCTTTGTTGATATCATAGAATTTGGCGCGCTTGAAATTATCGTCGGAACCGAAGCGCCGTTCCAGTTCGCCGACGCTCGCGGTGCTCCACTTGCCGCCTTCCTGTAG
This sequence comes from Verrucomicrobiota bacterium, assembly GCA_039917795.1. Classification (GTDB taxonomy): domain Bacteria; phylum Verrucomicrobiota; class Verrucomicrobiia; order Limisphaerales; family CANJXF01; genus CANJXF01. The sequence continues at coordinate 1,348 of JBDSIW010000275.1, forward strand.
CGTCTGGCGCAAGGTGGAGAAACCGGGGACAGGCCTGCTCCAGGCAACACTCTTGATCGCGGCGAGCATATCGCGATCGTTCGACCAATCAGAGAGGGTCTTGGCGATGTCGAAACCGATCTTAACATTGTCCAACTGGCCAAGGGTTTGTTTGACCGTGCTCTTGAAGTCGTCATCGCCAAAACTTCCCGACAACTTCAATGCCGACTGCGCCAGATCGAACGTGGCCAGACCAAGCCCGGAGTGTTCACGATCACGATCCATTCGCGAGTCGTTGAGCGCCTTTAAAAATCCATCCGCCGATTTGCCGAACGAGTCAGCCTCTTTCCTGGCGTCCTCGTAAAGTTTCATTGGGTCGAGTGTTTCAGAATCGCTTTCGGTGCCGGCAGGATCGACGCGGCCCGCAGGATCACCGTTGAAGGCGGTGAACATCGCGAGACTGTCGGCAAAAAGCGCGTTATCCCGCTGGAGGAAACGGCCCACTTGCGGATGCAGATTGCGCTGGCCCAGTTGGTAAAGCCCGGTCGCGTCGTCGTAGAAGGCGCCATGAAACAGCAGCGTGCTGGCTATCGAAGAACCCGGTCCGCCATCGCCCCCGTTAAATACCGGCGTGCCATACGCTCCATAGAGAATGGTTTCAGTCAGCGCTCCTGTCGGCGTGGCGTAACCGCCGATGCTCCCGTTCAACGCGAGCAGCGGCACGAAATCCTGAAGCGGCCCGCTTTCCGAATTTCCCAACTGCACAAGCGAAACATAACGTCCCAGATAAACGTAGCGCCGGAATTTTGAAACGCCTCCCTTGCGTTCGCGGTCTTCCAGCAAGCGACCGCCCGCCCAAAAATAATCATTAGTGCCCGCGCGAACCCGTGCTCCCGGGCCGGTCACGATTTTCCGGACAACATTGCCAAGGCCATCGCGCGTATAGGCGACCTCCACTCCGTCGGCGCGATGAACGGCTCGGACCATTCCCAGGCCATCGTATTCGAGAACAGCCTGGACGCGCGTCAAAGCCGATTGGCCGGGAAGATAAACCCATACTGGCACATTGGTGATCGCCCCTTGGTCGTTGTATCCCACCGGCTGGCCCTCGACGGCGGTCATGCGCCCGTTGATTTCGGTGATGTCTGCTTGGATGGACCGAGGATCAAGGCCCGATCTGGCGGTCGGCGATTGGATTTCCCCGAACGCGCTAAAGCCAAGACCTGTGACACTTGCCACCGCGCCTGCGCCCGAGGAATTTGTCGCGGAAAAATAAAAATCCCTGATCCGCATCGCCAAAGTGGGAAGGCTTCGTATGAAAACGTCCCTGCGCCCTTCGTGGATTCGGTGTTCAGACAAGATTCGTCCTCCCGCCGTCAAATCGTAGGTGAAGCCCGCCACATCTCCCTGCCCGGGCTGATTGCCGGTGTGATATACAATTTGATCCACTCGCAACGCGCCATCGTAGTGGCGAGTCATATGCAGGCCGCCTGCATAAACGACGCGTTCAATCAAACCACCGCCGACCCACTCGACCGTGCTGATGCCTGCGGCCGAGAGCGAAGCAGGTTGCCCAAAAGTATTCGGCGCAAACGCCAAGGTGAGGCCGGACGGATAAATTTCGCTCAAGGCATGATTGAGAGGATTGAAGTTAACGCCCCAGACGCGCGACACGTTATCAATCGTATTCGTTTGTCCCGACATTTCGCCGTCCTCGTTGAATCTGTATCCCACCTCAACTCCATTGAGCGAAACAGATGCAGTCCGGCCAAACGAATCGAAGGTGTAATTCAGGCTGTCGCCGGTGGACGGGACATCGATGCTCATCAACCGTCCATCCGCCCACGTGTGGTTTTGCACAAGCGAACCGTGTTTCACCACGTCTGCTTCCATGAACAAGTTGCGGTTTTTGAATTCAGCCGTCGTGCCATCTGGATACGTGATTTGTTTGACCAGACCGCCGTTGTCATACTCGTAATCCATCAGGCCTGGGCCGCCCGAGACAAAATCAATCCGGCGTTGCGGCGTATAAATGTAAGTCGCGTTGCGCCCATCTCCGAAAGTCGTGCTGAGCAGCAGCCCACTCGGGGAATAATTTTCAAACACAGTGACACCATCGGGATCGATGCGGGAAGTGGGATGGCCAAACCCGTCGTTGGAAAAAGTGTAAATGCCGCCCGGCTGCGGAAGCGTCACCGTCTTGAGATGCCCCATTCTGTCGTAGGTCTTCTGCCGCGTGATGGTTCTGAAGCTTGGCTGGAGCGTAAGTTTTTCGTTTTGAGGCAACCCGTAGTCCGCGTCGAATGTCGAGTAATCAAACTGGAATTCGTTCAATCGACTCTGAGTCAACAGGCCGGCCGCGTTGCGGGTCAGGCTAAGAAGTGTAGTTCCGTTGATATCCATCAGACGGACATCACCATCAGCGAAGTATTCGTAAGTCCGAACGCGACCTGTTTTCGAGGTCGTCGTGCGGACCCGTCCCGCGCCGTCGAACGTCAGATCATCAGCAGCGAGCAGAATCCCGTTCAAATCGCGATACTCCTTGCGCTTTGCCCGGTGCCGCAATACGCCGCCGTTGTCATCGTAAATAAGTTTTGTAGCGAGCCCTTGTTGAATGATGATTTCCTCACGAGCTGCCGCATCATATGCAATCGTGGCCGTGACTCCCTGCTCCGTGACGGACGTGGGACTTCCCGGGGGCCCACCATAAATCAGTGACCGCGTCACACCGGAACCACTCATGCTGTCGGAGAAAAGGCCGCTGTTCGCAAAACCCACCGCTTCATTGTCCACCGAGTAGCCGGTAAGTTGCGCCTGACCATTGTATCCGTAAACGGTGGTGCTGGCGGGAAGACCTGTTTCCTCGCGCACAAGCTGGTGAATATGGGAGGAAAGGACATTATCGTAGGTGTAGGTGTTTGCGATGAATTTTTCGCCGGCGGTGATCGTTTCCGTTTTGATCCGTCCCCCATCGTAGGAGTATCCCACATTCGGCCTCGTCCCAGTCGCATCGATCAAGGTCTGCGCTTGGCCTCCGGGGAAATAAGTTGTCAGATACCCGGCGCCCGACTCCGAAAAATTATTGATGCGCCCAAATGAATCCCGTTGTTGAGATGAACCATTCAGGCCGGGCGCGCTTTCCCCGGTGCGCAATCCGCCATCCGCCGAAAGGGAACCTGTGCCATAATTGAAATCACGATGGAACGGTGGAGTCGCCCCGACAGCGGTATCCGATGTGATCTCGGATTGCGGCTGTCCGAATTCGTTATGCAAATTGCGAATGGTGATTGGACCTCGCGTTTGGCGCACTTCTCCAGCAGCGGAAAAATCCCCCGCCAGCGCGTAATCAAACGACGTCGCGAGCCCGTCAGCGTTGGTCATGGTGGAGACTCGATTCCATGCTGAACCATCATAAGACGAGCCGGAAATAAACTTCCCATTCGCCCCGGTCGGAGCCTGTTCGGTGGCAATCAGGTTGCCGCGAAAACGGTAGATCGGATTGAGATCGTCGTAATGCAGGCGGGCGTCGCTAAACGGAACTGCCACATGCACGGGCCGATCTTGATCGTCCACTTCGTAAGGCCGATTGGCGAACTCGGTGGGACGTCCTCGATTATCCACGTTGATGGAGGCCACGGGCGAAGTGCCGCGCGCCACCGTCACAGTGGATGGGCCAGTTTGGAAACGCTCCCGCGCAGTGGCTTTGGCACCCGAAAAAATCATGGGCTCGGCCGTTCCAGAAGCATTCTGCGACACACTCGTGACGAGTCCTTCGACATAAGTCATTCCTTGGGCGGGTGCCTCCGTCCCATCGCCACGACCCACACTCAGCAGTTCGTGCGGATTTTGTTGTGACCAGATATGAACCGTTTCCGGTTCAAGCTTGGGTTTGATACGAGTGAGATTGCCCGAGGCATCGTAGTCATAAGTCACCTCCGAGGAATTGGCAGTGATGGGTGTGGCCTTGATTTTCGCAATCTTGGCCAACTTCATCGGATCGGAGGATGCCACATCATTGAAAGTGAAATCCGAACTCGGAAATCGCTTGTAGTAACCAAATTCGATCTTAACTCCGCGATCGCCCTCGACTTCTTTGAGGGAGC
>JBDSIW010000276.1:0-2609 GCA_039917795.1 Verrucomicrobiota bacterium
GACCAGGCCATTCGCGCCAATCCCTACACGGCATTGGGTATCGCGCTCAGTGCGGGCATTGTGATTGGTCTTCTCATCAAACGGAAATAATTCCCTTTCCAGGGAACGGTTCGCCGTTCTCTGGATCTTTTTTTATGGATAAACACCGCACGGTCCATGATTTTTCGGAACTGACCTACGAGGACATCGACGAACCGTCGTCCGCTGTCGCGCGTTTCATTTCCGAAAAGCGCTATCACTTTCTGCTCGGGGCGGTCGCCATCGGAATTCTGTTCGGCTTTTTGGCAAAGCGGAAATAACCAGATTGTTTTCTGACGGGTGGACCAACAGGAATTTCAATCTGACCGATCAATTCTCCCAGGCCTTGGCGCGAGCTAATGCTTTCGTCCAACCCGCGCAAATTTTCTTTCGCTTCGCCGGAGTCATCGACGTTGTAAAGCGGCGATCCACTTGCCATTGCTCGGAGATTTCCGCTCGGTTTTTCCAAAAGCCGACGGCCAATCCGGCGAGGTAAGCCGCCCCGAGCGCCGTCGCTTCAAAAACCTTTGGCCGCACCACCGGGACACCGAGCAGGTCGGACTGAACCTGCATGAGCAAATTGTTCGAGCAAGCGCCGCCATCGACGCGCAATTCATTCAACCGAATCCCCGCGTCGCCTTCCATCGCTTTGAGCACGTCCATCACTTGGAAAGCGATTCCTTCGAGCGCCGCGCGAGCGATGTGAGCGGCGTTTGTCCCTCGGGTGAGCCCCACAATGATTCCCCGCGCATATTGATCCCAATGCGGCGCGCCCAATCCTGCGAACGCCGAAACCAGATAAACTCCTCCAGTGTCAGGAACTCGTGACGCAAGCGCCTCAATCTCGCGAGAGGTTTTGATAATACCCAACCCGTCGCGCAGCCATTGCACAACCGCGCCCGCGATAAATATACTTCCTTCGAGGGCATACTCCGTGCGATTACCAATGCGCCATGCGATGGTCGTCAGTAAATTATTTTCCGACGCGATCAGTGTTGTTCCCGTGTTCATCAACATGAAACAGCCGGTGCCGTAAGTGTTCTTCACCATGCCGGGCTTATGGCAAACCTGCCCAAACAACGCCGCTTGTTGATCGCCCGCGATTCCCGCGATGGGAATCGGCTGAGAGAAAATCTGCGCCTCGCCATAAACTTCACTGGACGAGCGAACCTCCGGCAAGATCGAGCGGGGCACGCCAAACAACTTTAGCAATTCCTCGTCCCATGCGCCGGTCTGGATGTTGAGGAGCATGGTGCGCGACGCGTTGCTGACATCGGTTACATGTACCTTTCCCTTGGTCAGGTTCCAGACGAGCCACGAATCGACCGTGCCGAACGCGAGTTGGCCCGCCTTGGCTTTGGCCCTGGCGCCCGGGACATTTTGCAAAATCCATTGTAGTTTTGTGGCGGAAAAATAGGCGTCCAACACCAAGCCGGTTTTCCGGCGAATCAATTTCTCCAGTCCACGCGCCTTGAGCCGGTCGCAGGCCGCCGCCGTGCGCCGATCCTGCCAGACAATCGCGTTGCAGATGGGCTTCCCGGTTTCGCGATCCCAAACCACCGTCGTCTCGCGCTGGTTCGTGATGCCAATCGCGGCGACATCGCCCGCGCTAATTCGTGCCTGGGCGAGCGCCTTTGCCGCCACGCCCGCCTGCGTGGACCAGATTTCGTTCGCGTCATGTTCCACCCAGCCCGGCTTCGGAAAAATCTGCCGAAACTCTTTTTGCGCGACCGCTTTGATCGAACCCGCATGATTAAAAACGATGGCGCGCGAGCTGGTCGTGCCCTGGTCCAAAGCCAAAATATATTTCATAAGATTTGCCTGACACACCCACGTTGGCGGCTGCCAGATTATCGTAGCCGCGGTTGTGAGTCCCCGTTAAATTCGCGCCTGCAAGATGACTTTTGGAGAATTCAAATTTAGGAGCCTTTCGAAACTATAAAATCCCCACCCAATATGAGCGACATGATTGCGGAGATTAAAAAGGCCTTCGAGGACGATAACGCGGCTCGTGTTCGCGAATTGCTCGACTCCAATCCCGAGCTCAAAGATCTGCTCGACGAGCCCATCGCCGCCTTCGATTCCCCGCCGATCACTTGCGTGGGAAGCGTCGAGATGCTGGATGTGTTGCTCGCGGCGGGCGCAGACATCAACGCCAAGAGCCGCTGGTGGGCCGGAGGATTCGGCCTCCTTCACAGTGCGGAACCGGAATTGGCTTCCCAAGCGATTCGGCGGGGCGCAATCGTCGATGTGCATGCGGCGGCGCGATTGAACCTGATGGAGCGTCTCCGCGAACTTGTTACCGATGATCCCAAATTAGTTCACGCGCGCGGTGGCGACGGCCAAACACCGCTCCATTTCGCCGGCAGCATTCCCGTCGCGGAGTTTCTGCTTGCCCAGGGAGCGGACATCGACGCGCGCGACCTTGATCATGAATCCACCCCCGCGCAACACAGGGTGCGGGATCGTCAAACGGTGGCGCGTTATCTGGTTCAGCGTGGTTGCAAAACGGACATCCTGATGGCGGCGGCGCTCGGTGACGCGAACCTGGTTTGCAAACACCTGGACGCGGAACCTGAGTGCATTCGCGT
>JBDSIW010000277.1:0-5498 GCA_039917795.1 Verrucomicrobiota bacterium
CGCCCATCAACCGATCCCGAGGCGCGGTGAAACTTCCCGTGAACGAACCGTAATCGTTGCAGCGATGTTTTTGCTTCGCGATTTCCTTCCCGTTCGCATCGAGGAACACCACTTCCACTTCGCGCCCGCTCAACACGGAATAATTGTCCTTGGATTGATCCACGTGCAACGAGATGCCCTTATATTGAATTGCCTGGCCGGGCCGATAGATGGCGCGGTCGGTAAAGAAGATCGTTTGATCCAACAAACTCATCCGGCTTCCTAAAAAATAAGAAGTGGATTGTGCCGCGCCAACTTCGTCATTTTGAAAGCGTGCTCGAAAAATATAGCTTCTGTTTTCGCTGGGTTTGAATTGAAAGAAACCATTTTCATCCGTTGTTAGGGAGGCCGATTCCTCCAAACGATCCCGTTGATAATCCTGCCCCCACGCATTGACAATCGCGCCTTTGATCGGCTCGCCAGAATTCGCGTTTAGCACGAAGCCTTCGATGAATTGTTCGCGCGGGCGAATGACGAACCCCAGGTCACTCACCCAAATCGGCGCGATGGAAAGTTGATTTCCGCCCTGCGCGAAATCCGCGCGGTGACTGGCGGCGATTAAATAAAAACCTTTCGCCAATTTTCCCGGCGCGAGCAATAGCGTGGTGCGTTCCTTGAAGTCAATCGTCGCCGGAAGTTGCGCCGACCATTCGAGGGTGGGTTGCTTCGCCATAATCGCCTGACGATCCTCATCCGCAAGGTAGTCGGGAACGTTGCGGCGCTTGGTGACCAGCGCGCTCCAATCGAGTTTCACCGCGCGGAAGTAAACCCGGCTCACATTTTTGTAGCGCACCTCGATTTTTGGAAACGGCGCGTTCCAGATTCTCTCAGTCTGGATGCTGGCGGATTTAGCTTCGATCTGCTCGATCAAGGTGCGACAGAGCGCCGCCCCGTTACTCTTCGGAAAATCTTTCTCCGTCCTTTCAGCGATGACGTGGGCCTCGGCAAAATTTCCTTCGTCGCGAATTGCCGCTGCGTAATGATACCAGGCAACGGCAGCGAGTTCGTGTTTCGGCCAGCGTTCGGCCACTTCGCGCATCGCTTTTTTGAAACGCGAGGTCTTCTCTTCGCCAAACGCGACGTTCTTTCCGTAAACCAAACGAGCAATGTCCGCATCAATGAACGCTGACTTGTCTTTGTCGTTCTGATGAAATTTCAGGAGCTGCTGATAAAGACGGATCGCTTTCGCGGCCGATTCCTTCCCTTCAACTTTCCACGCCAGGAACTTTTCAGCCGAATCGAAGATGGGGCTCTCCGATGAAATCTCGAAAGCGTCCTGCGGTTTCGCTGCCGCTTGCTCCCCGGAGACGTAAAACTGCAACGCCTCCTGCGCGATAAAATCGTAAAGCGTCGGGCGATACGAATCGGGCAGGGTTCCCGTTTCGAGAACGTCATTAAAATCCGAGACTGGAGTTGCCTTTAAGATTTTCTCAGAGGAGAGCGCATCCGAAAATCGCTTGTCGATCTCGGCGAAAATTCGCGCCAGATCCCAGGTCGTGAAATCTTTTCCCGGCGCTTTTGCAGTTTGCGTTCGCTGCATAAATCGCCAGCGGTTCTGCTGAAAATATTGCCAATACCAGTGAGCAAGGATGGTTTGAAGCAGCGGCTTGATTTCAGCTGGCGCCTTGGCGATCTCCGCTTCCAGACGCATGATTTTTTCCTCGGGTTTGTTTCCCTGGATATTTCCTTCGAGAACAATTCGGCGGGCGATGGCTTTGGTGGCTTCGCCGTGCTTTTTATCGGCGAGCGCCCCTTTGATGATCGGTTCCAGTGCTTCGATCGCAGTTTTTGGCAAACCCTTTTGTACGGCATCTTCAACGCGTTTCCAATCGGCGTCGCGTGGGCCGGCAAAGGCAAGCGCGCTGAATACAAAGGTCGCGACCATTCCGCACAGCAAAGTTTTCATGATTGTTCGTGGAGTTTCCGTAATCGGACCGTGGCACATATCCCGGTTAGACGGTACAGGCCGGGATTTGCTCCTGCGAAGAATAAAGTTTTTGGCGAAGCTGTGTCAACGAACGCGCTTATGGCGTCGTGAGACGATAAAACCGCTGGACCGTAAGAGTGTTCGTGATGGTCACGAGTCGATTGACCGGTTCCGGTGAAACCGTTTGAAGCGTGAGCCAGCTTCCGGTGCTCAACGATGCGCGATACTGGATCGTATAACCCAGATTGGCGACTGCTTCGAAACTCAACTGCGCCTCGCTGGCAGACATGAGTGCGATGGAAAGTTTCAAAACGCTCGACGCGTCGCGCGGGTCGGTGCCGGAAAAATATTCCTGCAAGTTGGTCGCGCCGTCGCCGTCCGTGTCGATGCTCGCGTCCGAGGCATCGAGTGGATTCAGGTTGTGCAATTGTTCCCAGGCGTCGGGCAGGCCATCGCCATCGGTATCCGCGTTGCCAGTCGGAGAAGGCGTGGGCGCCGCGGCCACCCAATTCGTCGGATCATTTCCGTAACCCGTAAGGCTCACGCGTTGCAATGAATTGCCATTCGCTGCGGCGCCCGGCCAAGGCGGACCATTGGTGTAAGCAATTTTTTCCAAGAGAACGTACGGGACAAAACCAGCGTCGGGATGAGGCGGCAATTGCACCGCATCCGGCTTTTCCAGTGAAATGGATTCGTTGGTGTTGCCGAGCTTTCCGATCCATGGGCCGAGGATGGCAATCGAATTTGAAATGCCGTAAGCCGATTTGAACGCCGCGAGTGAGGTCGGATCATTCACAGGATCAAACCCGACAATCAGCAAGGTATTGGTCGCCCCGAGCGTGACGCTGGCGGGGAAATCAAAATCCACACCGCCGCGAATACGCCAATGATTGGTTGGATTATTCGTGTCGAAAAGCGTGACAGCAGTGGCCGTAATATTTTGCACCTCGATGAATTCATCGCGCGTGTTGTCGTTCGTGCCGAGCGTCGGTGGCTGATACATGATCTCGCTGATCACGACCGGGCCGACAAGCGGATAAGCGTTTGTTTTCCCGCCACCGGCGCGGAATTGCGTCACCGTGCCCGGATTGTCCGCGCCAAAAGTGCGTTGGCTCATGGCCACGAACTCCTCGGTGCCGACGCTCGTGCGATAGCGCCCAAAGGAGACGCCGTTTTCCGCCGCGCCAAAGTCAACTTGCGCGCGATAGCCCGTGAGAACGCCGTTGACCGCCTGCGAGAGATACACATTGTCGCCATGCGCCGAATTCAGCGTGAAATTATTGGGCACAATCGCAACGTCGTTGAACTGCGTTTCGTAGAAAACGTGGAACACGCCATTCAGCAGCGTGATTGAATTCGTGATCTGATATTTTTTCAGGTTCTGTTTCTGGCTGCTGAGGTACCAACCGGTAATATCCACGCTGCTGGCATTGGTGTTCAGTATCTCAATGGCGTCTTCCAACGGCGGGTCGGTGTGCGTGAGGACTTCATTGATGACAACATTGTTCAGAGGCAGCCAGTTCATTTCTCCCGGGCTGGCGCTCACGCCGAAGTTCGCGAGAGTTGCTGATCCGTCCGGAAACCGTCCTTGCGAAATCCCAACTGCCTGCGCGATGAAGGTGATGCCATCAATCAATGTTCCATTGACCTGCGAAAGCCCGACCGATTCGCCGCCCGCCTTCAGCGAGAAATTAACGTGGTTCGCGCCATTTTGCGGATTGCCATCGGCTTTAAATTCCTGGAAGGCGAAGGGTCCAATGCCGATATACGATAGGCTTGAAATCTGATACCTCATCCGTGAAGTCGGAGTGCTCAGATCGTCCGTCAGCCACAGCGCGGAGAGCTTAATCGGATTTGCATCGGGATTGAAGATTTCAAAATAGTCATCGCCGCTCGCAGGGTTGGCCATCCACTCATTGACCTTCAATTGCAATGGATCGCCCAGCGTGGCGACCGAATTGGATGCGTTGGGCGTGGGTAGGCAGAGCGACCAATTCGTGCTCCCGCTGGGATTGCGTCCGATCGAAAAGTCTGCGGCCTGCAAACCAAAGGTGATGTAGTCGAGCAGCGCACCGCCCGAGGCCGGCGAATTAAATAGATAAACGGAATCTCCTGTGGCCTTCAGACCGAAGCCGGCGTTGGTCGCAGAGGCAGGTTGGTTGGGATCAAATCGAATCCGAAAATGGCTCTTCGCCCCAAGCAGCGTGTTCGATGTAAAAACATAGCGCCGCGGGTTCGTCACATCGTCCGTCAAAGATAAACCGGACAGGTCCAGAGTCCCGTCACTCTCGTTGAAAAGCTCCACCCAGTCGGGCGTGGTTCCGTCCGTCTCCGCAACCGTTTGATTGTTGGCGAGAACCTCATTGATGACGAGGCCGCCACCTGATGAAAGATTGGTCGTGACTTCGAGCTTCATCCCGAAAATGAGGTCGGAGCTGCTCGTGGTGGCTTGATGTACTTCGACCGCGATCCAATTCGTGCCGGGCAAAAACAAATTGACCGGGATATTCAACGGCCCTCCATAAGTCGCGTTGTTGATTGTCGACGAGGCAAACGTGTTCGCGTTCACCGCGCCCGCCGACATGTTCACGCGAAACGGCAATTCCAATCCGTTCAGATAAAAAATCGCGCCGTCATCCACCAGATAAGTCATCTGCACCGAGGCCAAATTGGTGGGCATTACAATCGTGGCGCGAAAATAAAACGTCGTCTTCGTATTGCTGATCGGAAAATGAGTCAGAATTGGCTCAGGAATGCTGGATGGAGAATTGTTCGTGCCGAGCAATCCGGGACCGGCCAGCCAAAAAGAATCGTCGTAGTTCGTCGCTTTCCACGCCGCGCCCAGGTTCGCGCCCGACGCATCGTATTTCCAGGAATTGGCGTAATTGAAAACCGTAGTCAATGGCGGCGGCGAGGGCGGGCAAGCATTGGGAGCGCCTGGCGTAGGCGTGTTCAGAAAAACAAAATTGTTCGCACCGTCGGGACAGCGGCCTTGAGAAATGCCTGGTTCCTGCGGCCCGAAAATCACCGAGTCGATGGATGACACGGTCGGGTCGAAAAAGCCGATCGATTCTTGATCAGCCGAAAGCGAAAAGTTCAGATGACGCGGCGCCTTGCTTCCATCCGCGTTGAATTTCAAGTAGCTGTTTGCCGCGACAAAGGTGAGCGGCGGCAGGCTCTGGAGCGTCGGCGCGCCAATCGGTTCATCGGTGAAGTAGCAGTCGCCAATATCAACAGGAGTGGGATTTGGATTGTAGAGTTCGACGAAATCCTCGACGAACGGTGGGACGCCCGAAGCCAGCCATTCGTTGATTCGCACGGCGTGGAGATTGCCGGTTGGCGTGGCGACATTGCTCGCGCCGAAAGTGGGCTGGCAAAGCTTCCATTCGCCGCCCGCAGTAATGCGACCAATCGAAAAATCGGAGAGCTGCAACCCAAACGTCACGGAATCGAGAAGGTTGCTGTTCTGATCGAATAGAGAAATGGTTTCGCCATCCGCATTGAGGCTGAAGCCGAGATGAATTCCAGGCGT
>JBDSIW010000278.1:0-3722 GCA_039917795.1 Verrucomicrobiota bacterium
CTGGCTCCCAGCGCGTCAGCGGCCCGAAGGAATCAGGCCAGAGCGGCTTCTACCGTTTGAAAGCCGATCGCCCCTCGCGAATCGGCGGTTTCACGGTCGGCTCGACGAACGTCAGCTTCCGCCTGGAGTAAAAACCGACGGATGCTCCGAAACGCGGGTGTCGCGACAGGCTGAATCTTGCTGCGACACCCGCCTTCAACTTCAAGTGAATTTCCCGGTGCTATTCAAATCGAAATCGACCGGCGTCGAATAGGAAGGAACTATGCTCCGCCCACCGTCTTTCCGACTCAAACCTTTCGCCTGCCGCGCGGCCCTTTTCTTGATGGCTGCGTCCGCATCCGGTACGTCGTTTGTTCCGCAGGACGACGCCCTCGTGCTCGAGCGTTTGCGCCGGGGTCCCGTTGATCAAGCCACCCGGGAAATCAGGCAGCTCCGCCGCCAACGGGAACTGAATCCGCAGGACGATCGAATGGCCGCTCTGCTTGCGCGCCGCCTCATATCGAAGAGCCGTGAAACTTCCGACCCGCGTTATCTGGGTCAGGCCGAATCCGTGCTCGCTCCCTGGTGGGACACGACCAATGCGCCGGTCGGGATACTTGTGCTCCGGGCCACCATCCGGCAAAGCACGCACCACTTCGCTCCGGCGCTCGCCGATTTGGACAGCGCGCTCGCCATCGATCCCAACAATGCCCAAGCCTGGCTGACCCGTGCCACCATTCTTCAAGTCGTCGGGGACTACACCGGCGCGCGCCGCGCTTGCGAACCCTTGCAGCGGCTCACCAGCGAATTGATTTCAGTCACCGCGCTCAGCAGCGTGCAAAGTCTCACGGGCGAAGCGGAAGGCGCATACCAATCCCTTACCAATTTACTCCAACGTTCCCCGCAGGCCTCGGCGGACCAACGCATTTGGGCGGTGACGTTGCTCGCCGAGATCGCCGTGCGCCTCGGCCGGACCTCCGAAGCAGACGATTTCTTCAAACAAGCTTTCGCCCTCGGAGAACGCGATCCCTATCTGCTCGGCGCTTACGCCGATTTCCTGCTCGACAAAAACCAACCGCGCACGGTCATCGAACTGTTGAAAGACGAGACACGCGCCGATTCCCTGCTGCTGCGCCTTGCGCTGGCTGAAAAAGCGGCGAACGATCCAAAGGCCGGGGAACATATCGCCATTTTGAAAGCGCGCTTCGAAGCCAGCGCCCAACGCGGCGATAAAGTTCATCAACGGGAGGAAGCCAGGTTTCATTTGCATCTGCTTGGCGAAAAATCCAGGGCACTCGCGCTCGCCCTCGAGAATTTCGCCGTCCAACGCGAGCCAGCCGATTTACGCATCCTCCTTGAATCCGCCCTGGCGGTCGGCGACACCGCTGCCAAGGCGAAGGTCACTCAATTCATTCACACCCATCGACTGCAGGACGTGCAACTCGATCGATTGCTTCGCAACGGGGGCGAGATATGAAGCAGAGTTGCCCATTGCAGCGCCGCCCTTTCGGACTCGTTTTGTTCCTCGTCCTGGCGCTCTGCATCGCCGCCCTTTCGGCCCACGCGCACAAGCCAAGCGACAGTTATCTCACTCTGGAAATTGGCTCAACCAATCTTACCGGACGATGGGACATCGCCCTGCGGGATCTCGAAGACGCGATTGGCCTGGACGCGAATGACGACGGTGACATCACTTGGGGCGAGCTTCGCGCCAAGCATTCCGCGCTGGCCGCCTACGCCCAGTCGCGCTTGGCGATAACCGTAAACGACCAACCTGCTTCGTTCCGCCTTGATCGCCACGAGGTGGACAATCACAGCGACGGCAGCTACGCCGTCCTGCGCTTTACCTGCGCAATTCCGGCGACGACGACCAAGCTAAACGTACGTTACAACGCGTTGTTCGATCGCGATCCGCAGCACCGAGGCTTGCTGCGGCTCAATGTCGCCGGCACAACGCGGACGGCGATTTTCTCGCCTGACAAACCGCGCCAGGAATTCGCACTGCTCGAAAGCGGTGGCGGCAATTCGCTGGCCGCGTTCGTCAAAGACGGTGTCTGGCATATCTGGATCGGTTTCGATCATATCCTGTTTCTCATGGCCTTGCTGCTGCCCGGAGTTTTGCAATGGAACAAGGGGCGCTGGGTGCCGGTTGCCACCGTTCGGGAAGCGCTGGTAAACGTTCTCAAAATCGTCACGGCCTTCACCCTCGCGCATTCGATCACACTGAGCCTTGCGGCGTTGAAAGTGGTCAGCCTGCCTTCCCGGCTCGTTGAGGCGAGCATTGCCGCTTCCGTGATCTTTGCCGCGCTGAACAACGTCTGGCCCGTGCTGCATCGCCGGGTTTGGATGATCGCTTTTGCGTTCGGACTGATTCATGGCTTCGGCTTTGCCAATGTCCTTGGCGACCTCGATCTGCACGGCCGTGTCCTGGCGCTGGGGCTATTTGGATTCAATCTCGGGGTCGAGCTGGGGCAGATGGCGATTGTGTTGGTCTTCATCCCGATCGCTTTTGCCCTGCGCCGGTCCTGGGGCTACCGGTCGCTCACGGTAAAATTCGGCTCCCTGCTCGTGTCGGCAATTGCCGGAGTCTGGATGTTCGAACGGTTGCTGAACTTTAAGGTGCTGCCCTTTTGATATTTAGGACGAAGTCAGGCCTCTCTCCCGACAAGGTTCTTTCATCCTATCTTCGGTGCTGTTTCCTTGACCCACCTCTGTTTTTTCACAGAGTGAGCGGGCAGTGAGACTGGAAAAAACTACGACCTTTTAGCGTTCCCCGGAAAACCGCGAACGCCAACGCCTCGATTAGACCGTTCGAGGCGTTTTTATTTACTGGCGGCAACCGCAGATCAGCACAGATTAACTCAGATGAAATAGATTTGCAGGGGCATCGCGCAAAAGATTTTCCTTTGAAAGAGGAGACACACTTCATCATTGGCCGTGGTGTCGAGGTTCTGAACGAATTGGGTCACGGGTTGAACGAAAAATGTTATGAGAATGCGTTGGTGGTAGATTTCAAAATGCACCGAATGTCGTTCGATCAGCAGCGTCGCTATGAAATACTTTACAAGACTCAATTTGTTGGTGAATTCATTCCCGACTTAATCGCTTATGGAAAAATCGTGGTTGAGTGGGTGGCGCGTTCGGAGGTCTTGCCGCTCGGCGCTTGAAAAACCAAAAGCAAAGCAAAAGCCGAATGATACGCTCCAAAAAATTCAGTCTGTTACTTGTTCTGGTCGCGTCCATTTGCGCGTCCCGCGCGGACAAAGCGCCAGAAAAACGTCCGAACATTCTTCTGATTCTCGCCGACGATCTCGGTTGGTCGGACGTGGGTTGTTACGGTAGCGAAATCAAAACACCCCATATTGACGCGCTCGCCAAAGGCGGATTGCGCTTCACGCAATTTTATAATTCGGCGCGTTGTTGTCCGTCGCGTGCTTCGTTGCTCACGGGTTTGCATCCGCATCAAGCGGGCGTTCCCGACATGCGCGGGCCGCTGAATAATCAGTGCGTCACGATTCCCGAAGTTCTCCAACCGGCGGGTTACAATTCCTACATGGTTGGGAAATGGCATCTTGGCCGGGGAGTTACACCAGTGATGCGCGGCTTTGACGAATTTTACGGAATGCTCGGCGGCTTCAATTCGTTCTGGCAGGAAAATCCGTATTACACGCGCTGGCCGAAGGATCGTGTGAAGCGCGATTACGCCACGAACAAATTTTATTCCACGGATGTTTTTGGCGATT
>JBDSIW010000279.1:0-11123 GCA_039917795.1 Verrucomicrobiota bacterium
CTGTCGCGGGCGAAGGTCGCTGCAGTCAAAGAAATCGCCGCCCAAACCCTCACCGGTCTGGTGCCGACGGCCCGGGAGATCCACAAATTATCGAACGAGGAAATTCTCGAGCGCTTAACCACGATTCGCGGCGTCGGACCCTGGACGGTCGAGATGTTGTTGATGTTCCGGCTCGGGCGCGAGGACGTCTTGCCCATCACGGATTATGGCGTTCGAAAAGGGTTCGCATTGACTTACAAATTAAAAGAGCTGCCTTCACCCAGGGAGTTGCTGGCCCATGGCGAGAAATGGCGGCCTTATCGAACCACGGCGGCGTGGTACCTCTGGCGGGCGCTCGACCATTGAGACTTCTATCGATCGAACGACCGAACAGATTCTTGAACGAGGCAATGCTTCGCCCGATTGCAGAAATATTGGCTTTCTTCAGTGCTAAAAATTCTAAGGCTTTTTCAACCGAAAGAATTTTTTGCTGCCGCCGATTCCTCCAGAAATAAACTTCCGTAGGACGTTGTAGAAAAATTTGCTACGTAAATTTAATTCGGAATGCCGGCCAAACGGTTCAGACGGATTTGATCGCGGGGTGCGCTTCAAATTGTCTCAGGCAATATTCGACCGAGCTCCTGAGTTGGTGCCGGTCCTTTTCTGTCACCCCTATGGGATCGAAACGCAGGCGATGGTGCACCTCGAAGATCTGCGCCAGACGCGCGGGATCGTCCACCTCGAATTCCAAACGCTGCTGCCAATAGCGAGTGGGCTCGTTGGGAAGGCGGCCCAGGCCAAGGGCCGTCATTTTTTGATCAAACTGGTAAAACTCCGAGTCGCTGCCCGGCCAAACGGGTTCGACGCCGGTGGAGTCGGTGAGAGAGCCGAGGCGCTGACGCGTTCGTTTCGCGAGAATTCGCCACACTAGAAAAAGAACCAGCGGAACTAGCAACCACGAGAGATAACGACTGTAGGAGGTTTTGCTCCAGCGCCATTTTGCGAATTGAAATTTCAAGTTTGCGAAGAAATCCGAGATGCGTTCCCAGCTCGACGGCGCAAGATTGACCTCGCGTTCGGCGGAGGCGGGCGTGGTGTCGAACTCTTCCCAGATGCCTTTTTCTTTGCGAAAGACCATGGCCCAGGCGTGCGCATCGCGTTCGCGGACAAAATACGTTTTGCCGCGGCGCTCCGATTCGTCCACCAGATAACCGGTGGCGTAGCGCGCGGGAATTCCCGCCTGGCGCAGGAGCAGGACCGTGGCGGTGGCGAAGTATTCGCAATGGCCCGAACGGGCCACGGTCAGGAACTGGCCGAGGGGTGTGCGCTGCCCCGAGGAGTCGATATGCTTGCGGGTGATTTCCATGGAATAGGAAAAATGGTCCCGGAAGAAATTCGCAATTTTCTCCAGTTTTTTCCGTTCGGAAGCTTCTTCGCCAAGGTTCAATTCCCGAGCGATCTGGAGAATGGTAGCTTTTTCCTGTTTGGGGATCTCGAGGTCCATAGTGCTTCCGGGAGCGTCGCGTGATTTCCCCGGCCCGTAATAAGCCACCATGTCCAACAAGCCGGGACCTTCCTGGATTCGAGCGATGCCCATGCGGTTGGTTTCGAGCACCACCGGAAAATTCAGGTGCAATTCGTAGGATCCGTGCGGCAGCGAGAGTTCTCCGCGGCCGCCGCTCAAATAGCTGGCGATGCCAACGGAGAAATTGAGGGCCTTCGGTTCTTGTAGCGTCGCCACGTCATTCGTGTCCACGAACACCGTGGCGAATTCATTCTGGCTGTTGCGCCAGGTGGTGTTTCGATAAAACACGTCATAGCTCCCGTCGCGCAGCAATGCCGGCGGACTGCCGCCAGGCTCCGGCTCGAGGCGCAAAACAATTCTGCCGGACAGGGAAATGCGGCCCACCCGGCCGATGGCAGTCTGGCTCTCATCCATGTTCATCTGGCGGCTGAACAGTCCAACGAACCAGCGGGCGAGCGCGCCTTCCAGATTCCCATGCAGCATGTGCAATTGTTGATGACCAAAATGGCCGCTCACGGCCACGATGGTGATCAATCCCACCCAAAGACTCACGGAGAGGCGGGCGGGGCGGTTGGCCACCAGTGCGAGAACGATCAGCAAAACGACGCCCGGATAAAACAACGGGGTGGTCAGTTTCGTCGCGCTCGCGGCCAGCAGGCAAAGGGCGAAGTAGAGGTAAGAAACATTCAGCGTCTTTTTTGCGATTGGCGTTTCCGGATTGCGGCGCAGGAACCAGGAAAAAACGCTCAACGGTATTTTCTCCCAGTTGCCGTAAGCCTGGGCGAGCATCATCGGGAAGAATGGGAACGGAATCCATTGGGTAAACTTTAACGGCACGCGCACGGTTTCTTCCGAGGAATAAAGGACGATCCCGGTGCCGAAGAAAAGCACCGCGCAAAGATTCCAGATTCTTTTCAGATCGCCGCTGGAAAATTCCCATCGGGTGGCGAGGAAGCGCGATGCTTCGAGCACGATCGCCATGGGCACGGCCCAGATCAGCAGACCGCATTGCCAGCCCCAAAACAACAGTGCTGCCCCGAGTAATCCAATCGGCGTTTTCATAGCGCGGCTAATTTTGTGGCGACCTGTTCCATCGGCAAAACATGAAAATTCTCCGGCCGCTCCGCCATCGGGCCCGGATCGACCGGCGCGTCGGTTTCAGTCACCACAAAAACCATCACCGGCGTGCCGCGCGACTTGAGCGATTGGACAAAACTTTTCCGCCGCTCGGTCCATTCCAGGAAAACGCAAATGCATCCGCTGATCTGCGGCGCGTGTTCCAGCACGAGATTTTCCAGCGTCTCGAATTCCTTCTCCCGGCAGATCTGAACCGAGGCCAGGATTTCCAGCAGTTGCTCGGTGTGGCCCAGTCCCCGTCCGCTCGTAAAACAATAGGCCTGCGGCCCGACGAACATCAGGTCGAGCAACGAATCCTGGTTTTGAATCGTAAAGGCCAGGGACGCGGCGACCGACACGGCTTCCTCGAAAACCTCGCTGTGCGCGTGGGCGCTGAACGTATCCAGAATCAGCGCATGGCGGACAAAAAATTCCTCCTGGAATTCCTTCACGATCGGCTTCCCCGTTTTGGCAAAACTTTTCCAGTGGATGCGGCGCAACGGATCGCCTGGCCGGTATTCGCGCAGCGAGACGAATTCCTCCGACTCGCCAATGGCGGAAGCCATCGAGACGCCGCCTTGTTGATATTTCATGGTGCCGGGCAACTCGAACGGCGGAATGACATAGCGTTTCGGCAAAATCAAAACCGACTGCGGCGCGGGAATTTTTCGAAGCGACCGGAAAAGCCCGAATGGATCGGGCGACGCGATGGCAACGCCGGCAAAACGGAGCACCCCGCGACGCAGAGGCAGAAGTTCAGCGCGAACATTCTGGTCGAGGCCGGGTGGCAGATCGGCCAGCGATTGCTCCTCGATTTCTGCGCGGGTGTTTTGCGCGAGCAGCCAGTTCCAGCGATAATAGTGGTAGGTGCGATCGAGCCAATTGCGCCTTTCTTCGCCCGGCTCGGCGGTTTCGACAAATTGCGTAAAGGTCGGACGCGGATCGATCAATTCCTCGTACGCGTGCAGGGACCGTTGCGCGTGGCGCGAATTGTTTCGAAAGACAAACGAATAGAACAAGCGTTCCTGCGCCGAACCAAAGCGAGGAAGGATGCGTTCCGCCACAATTTTGCTGGTGCCGCTCCAGCAGGCGAGGATGGCGCTGACCATGACCAGGCAGAACAAGAAAGTGAACGTCTGGTAGGCCAGTGAGGAATTGGTGTCAACGCCCAGAGCCGCCGCCGCAAGCGTCGCGCCGAGCACCAGCCAGCCAGCGGGAGTGATCCGCCGCTTCAGCCAATACTTGAGCGCGGCGAATACGCGGTAGTTATGAAACAAATAGCGCTGGAACATGATCGTCTCTACATCGGGAACGCGGTGGAAGCATTTCCACCACGCCCTTTCACCGTCCTCCGGCAGTGGCATTCCTCAAACAGGAACGGGCAGGCGCTTTAATATCTCCTCGACCGCGTTGCGGGAGGTCGCACCCGAAAACTTCGCCTGCGGATCAAGGACGATCCGGTGCGCGATGACCGATACGGCAATTTCGTGGATATGTTCCGGGCTGACAAATTCCTGACCATCGAACAACGCCAGAGCCTGGGCCGCCTTCATGAGCGCGATCGACGCGCGGGGGCTTGCGCCCAATTGCACACCCGCCGCCGAACGCGAAGCCGCCACTAGCTTCACCACGTAATTCTTCAACTCGGCGCTGACCCGGATTTGTTGCACCCCTTTGCGCAAGCGCAACACATCCTCGAGCGTCACGCACGGCCCCACATTTTCCACCAGGTGATTCGATTGATGCGCGGTCAGGACGGCGACCTCATGTTCCAGGCTCACGTAACCCAGATCAAATTGCAGGGCGAAGCGGTCCATTTGCGCCTCGGGCAGCGGATAGGTGCCGCGAAACTCGATGGGATTTTGCGTGGCGATGACAAAGAACAAATCGGGAAGCTCGCGGCGTTCGCCTTCCACGCTCACCTGATTTTCCCCCATCGCTTCGAGCAACGCCGATTGCGTCCGTGGCGACGCGCGATTGATTTCGTCCGCGAGCAAAATGTGGGTGAAGACCGGCCCTTCATGAAAACTGAAGGTTTGATCGCGCTGATTGAAAACGGAAACTCCCAAAATATCCGACGGCAGCAAATCCGGCGTGAATTGGATTCGCTTGAAGCCGGCCTGAATGGAACGCGCCAGCACTTTGGCGAGCGTCGTTTTACCGGTGCCGGGATAATCCTCGAGCAAAACGTGCCCGCCACTGGCCAGCGCGGCCAGCAACCGGCGGATCGATTTGGTCTGGCCTTTCATCACCGACTCGATGCTCTTCGAAATCTTCTGGTAAACTTCGCGGGGAGTTGAAGGTTCGGATGGCATTAAGTTGTTCGCCCAGGTCGAGCGCAAGGAATGTGCCGGAGAACCATTTGCCGTCTCAAGCAAAACCATGTCGGTTTTCTCGGGAAGCAAATCCGGCGGGGACGGAGAGTGGTCAATTTTCATGTAATGATCTTGTTTCGTTTGACACCGGTCCGCAGGAATTGTTTCGACAATTAGCCGAAGGATTTTGGTCTCGCCGTTTTTTTATCCTCCGATGGCCCGTAAACTAATCCTTGGGGCGAACCGTCTTTTGCGCTCTAAACTCCCTTGTGCCGATTTTGAAATCCAATCCGCCGTCCCCGAAAAGGCCGGGCAACGCATTTTTTGCCGGCGCCATCTTGGTTGGCGTCGTGGTCCTCATCGGAATCTGGTTGAGCGAAAAACCTACCGTGAGCGCCGAGCCGGTCGAAGCCGGTTCCGCTCCCGCGATCCCTGAGAAACCTTTGACGCGGCCAACCCAGATTCTCAGCGTCATGAAAACCAATCTTCCGGGAAAAACTTCGGCGGTGGTTCCGCGGGTGGAACTCAAGGGCGCGCTCACGAATTTTCCCGCAACGATTCCTGCGGGAACCCGAACTTCCCCGACCAATTCCATTCGAGCCGTTTCGGGGCCGATCGCGGGTCCGTCGAAATTTGCTCAGATGGTTTTCGAGAGCCAGGTCGCGCTCGCCCGCCAGGGAATTTCCTCCGGCTCGATCGATGGCGTGATGGGTTCACAAACTCGCGCCGCGCTCCGCGCTTTCCAACGACGGGAAAACCTGCCCGTGACCGGCGACTTCGACGAGGCCACGAAAGCAAAGCTGGTTTTGGCTCCTCCTCTTTACTCGGAGCGAATCGTGACCACGAATGATCTGGCCCGGTTGCAACCGCTCGGCACGAATTGGTTGAGCAAGTCGCAACAAAGCCGGTTGGACTACGAAACCATTTTGGAATTGCTCGCCGAGAAAAGTGGTTGCCACCCGGCATTTCTCAAGCAACTCAATCCCGGGGTGAATTGGACCACATTGGTCGGCGGCACAATAGTGCGCGTCCCGAACATCGAATGGGAGCAGCCCGAAGCTGCTGCCGCGTTTATTCGAATTCGTCTCGCCGAAAAAACTTTGGAGGCGTTCGACGAGAACACAAACCTGCTGGTCCATTTTCCGTGCAGCATCGCCCAGCGCGTCGAGAAACGGCCAGTGGGCGAACTGCGGGTCGAGAAGCTGGCACCGAATCCGGATTACACTTTCGCGCCGGAAAACTTTCCCGAGTCGGCCGAGGCGCGCCAGATCAAAACCAAATTGATCCTGCCGCCCGGTCCCAACAATCCGGTCGGCACAATTTGGATCGGCCTGGACAAACCGGGTTACGGAATTCATGGGACGCCCAAGCCGGAAGACGTCGGGCGGACGGAATCGCACGGTTGCTTCCGGCTGGCGAACTGGAACGCGGAAAATTTGCTGCGACTCGTGACCATCGGGACGCGGGTTTGGGTCGATCCTTGACCCCGTCGTCGGCCCGAAAAAAATTGGCTTCGTGAATTTCTTTGGTGCGCATAAATTCCCATCCTGTTTTTAAAATGAAAACCGCAAAAACTTTTTCCATCGTCGCGTCGATCTGTTGTTCCCTGGCCCGGTTTCCCGCCGTCGCCGAGCCTGCGGCCACCAATGCGCCTTCGCCGGTCGCAACGGATGCGCGCATGTTTCGTTATCCGGACGTCTCCACCACGCAGATTACGTTTGTCTATGCGGGCGATATTTGGATCGCTCCCAAAGAGGGTGGTTACGCGCTACGACTTAGTTCACCGCGCGGCGAGGAAACGTTCCCGCGCTTTTCGCCCGACGGCTCGCTCATCGCGTTCAGCGGGAATTATGACGGCAACACCGATATTTATTCCATGCCGGTGGGTGGAGGCTTGCCGAGGCGGATCACGTATCACGGCGCGCCGGACCGAATGCTCGGTTGGTATCCGGACGGGAAATCCATTCTCTTCGCCACGTCGCGGACGAGCGAAAAAGACCGGTTCAACCAGCTTTACAAAATTTCCGCGAATGGCGGGCTGCCGGAAAAACTACCTTTGCCCTACGGTGAATTTGGCGCGATCTCGCCGGACGGAAAAACGCTGGCTTACATACCCATATCTGTCGATTTCCGGACTTGGAAACGTTATCGCGGTGGGATGAACCCGGACATCTGGCTCTTCAACCTCGAAACGCAAGAGGCGAAAAATCTCACAGCCAACGAGTCGGCCAATTCCCAGCCGATGTGGCATGGTTCGACGCTTTATTTCCTTTCCGATCGCGATAAGAACAAGCGCGCGAACCTTTGGGCTTACGACACAAAGAAGCCGACTTTTCGGCAGGTGACGTACTTCGAGGATTTCGACGTGCATTTTCCCAGCATCGGGCCGGGCGAAATCGTATTTGAAAATGGCGGGCGTCTTCACCTGCTAGATCTGGCGAGCGAGAAATCGCACGAAGTAATCATCAAGGTGGTGACGGATCGCGCGACCTTGAAGTCCAGATTGGAAGATGTCTCACGGTCGGCCGGCGAGCCGGACATTTCGCCAACCGGTAAACGCGCGGTCTTCGCGGCGCGCGGAGAGATTTTCACCGTCCCGGCGGAACATGGCGTGGTGCGCAATCTGACCCGCAGCTCGGGCGCGGCAGAACGGTTCCCCGCCTGGTCGCCTGACGGAAAAAGCATCGCCTATTTCAGCGACCGCACCGGGGAATATGAATTGACGGTTCGCGCCCCGGACGATTCGGGCGAGGAAAAAGTGCTGACCAAGCTCGGGCCGGGATTTCGCTATCGCCCGTTCTGGTCGCCGAACAGCCAGAAGATGGTCTTCATCGACCAGACGATGCGCGTCCAACTGCACGATCTTTCCAAAAAGGAGACGAAGGAAATCGACAAGCAGCTTTGGCAATATCACGGCGGGTTAAGTAATTTTAAATTCAGCTGGTCGAAAGACAGCCGCTGGATCGCCTTCGCCCACGACATGGAAAACCAGAACACCGCGATTGCCCTCTACGACACCCAGGAGGGGAAGCTACACCTCGTCACCAGCGGTTATTACAACGATGGCCAGCCCGCGTTCGATCCCGAGGGGAAATATTTGTATTTCCAGTCGGGCCGGAATTTTGCGCCGGTTTACAGCGACCTGGACAGCACCTGGATTTATCCCAACAGCTTCCAATTGCTGGCCGTTCCGTTACGCAGGGATGTGACTTCCCCGCTTTCGCCCCGCAATGACGACGAAGGCGAAAAGGCCGATAAGAAGGATGCGGAAAAGAAAAAACCGGAAGATCCAGACAAGAAAAAAGACGAACCACAATTGGGAGACAAAAAGGAAGAGCCGAAAAAACCCGAGGGCAAGCCAGACACGAAAGAGGAAAAGAAGCCCGACGAAAAGGAGGAGAAAAAAGAAGAGAAACCAGCCAAGCCGGTGAAGATTGATCTGGACGGTTTCGAGCGACGCGCTGTGGTCCTGCCGCCCAAGGCAGGATATTTCGCGGACTTGTTCGCCGTGAACGGGAAATTGATCTTCCGCCGTCTCGCCCGCGCCGGGGTCGAGGACGTCAAGAGCGCGCTGCTTTATTACGACTTCGAGAAGCGGGAAACGAAAACAATTCTGGAAGACGTCGATGACGTGATTCTCTCCGCCAAGGACGACAAGCTTCTCGTTCGCAGACGGAATGAGTATGTCATCGTGGAGGCGAAGGAAGGGCAGAAATTCGAGAAAAAATTGCCGGTCAGTTCGCTGGAAATGGTGATTGATCCGGTCGCGGAATGGGCGCAGCTCTTCACGGAAACATGGCGGTTGGAGCGGGATTATTTTTACGACCCGGCCATGCACGGCGTGGATTGGAAAAAGATGCGTGAACGTTATGGCGCTTTGATGAAGGAAGCCGTGACGCGCTGGGACGTGAACTACATTCTGGGCGAGTTGATTGGCGAACTGAACTCTTCCCACACTTATCGCAGCGGAGGCGATACGGAGAACGAAGCTTCGCGCGCGGTGGGTTATCTGGGCGCGGATTTTTCCCTGGAGAACGGGGCGTATCGGTTCAAGAAAATCATCGAGACGGCGGAATGGGACAGCGAAGAACGTTCTCCATTGCGGCAACCCGGCGTCGAGGTCAATGAAGGCGATTACCTGATCGCCGTGAATGGCCTGCCCGTGGACATCGAACAGGAACCGTCCGCCGCCTTCCAGGGACTGGCCGACAAACCGGTTTTCCTCAAGATCAACTCGTCTCCCACCAACGCGGGCGCGCGGGAAGTGCTCGTGCAGACTTTGTCCAGCGAAGCGCGTTTGCGTCATCTGTCGTGGATCGAAAAAAACCGCAAGCGGGTCGAGGAATTGAGCGGCGGAAAAATCGGTTACATTTATGTACCGGACACGGGCCGCGGCGGACAATCGGAACTGGTGCGGCAATTTCACGGGCAATTCCACAAGGCGGGCCTCGTCATCGATGAACGGTTCAACAGCGGCGGGCAAATCCCGGATCGCTTCATCGAATTGCTTAGCCGGAAGAATTTGAATTACTGGGGCGTGCGCGATGGCAAGGATTGGAACTGGCCGCAGGTCGCGCACAATGGCCCGAAAGCGATGTTGATCAATGGCTGGAGCGGATCAGGCGGCGATTGCTTTCCGTATTATTTCAAGCAGGCGAAACTCGGCCCGCTCGTGGGAACCAGAACCTGGGGCGGGTTGATCGGAATGACCGGCGTGCCAGCTCTGATCGACGACGGACGAATCACGGTGCCGACGTTCGGGATTTACAGCACGAAAGGCGATTGGATCATCGAAGGGCATGGCGTCGATCCCGACGTGAAAGTGGTGGATGATCCCGGTGCGATGGCGAAAGGCGGCGACCCGCAACTGGAACGAGGCGTGGAAGAAGTGATGAGGGCGCTGAAAAGAAACCCGCCGGTGGAAATCAAAAAGCCGAAGTATCCGATGCGCGGCGGACGTTAATTCAATTCGATTCGAGCCTATCTGGCACGGGCGTTTTTCGAATCGCCCAATTGAAAATGATTCTGATCGTCTCTTTTCAACCGTCTCATCGGGACTCATTCTGTTTTCAATCCGAATTCCGAAATAGAACGCAGGAACTGGAACGGAGCGCGGCGTTCACGCCGCATCATCGTTGGATGCCGGGGTAGTGTTGCGAGCGCACAAAGACCTTCACACGTTGAAGCGGCGTAAACGCCGCGCTCCGGCACAATTTTACGCGCACGTTCCTTCGGAGTTCGGGTTCAATGCGACCGGGCTTTCAAAACGCCAGATCAGAATCGATTGTCCCTGCCGCGAGTGGATTTGCATTCCGTGCAATAAACTGAAATGCGTCCGCCAGTGGCGATGAACGTCTGGCTGTTCGACTTCCTCTCTTAACAGGGTCATGATCCGGCGCAGATGATCGACGCCACGATTCCCTCCCGCACCAGTCCAAGAAGAAAAATGCGCTGGTGGCCGGCGATTCTTTTTTTGCTGTTGGCGGTCGGGGCGGTTATTTGGGTGCGGTCACAGGAAAGCTGGCCGTTCCAATCCAGGAATATCGCCACCGGCCAGGTTGTCGTGGTTGCCGCGATCCTGATCGTTGTCTGGTGGACTTTTTTTTCGCGCGCTCCGGGGCGATTGCGCTTGCGCACAACCTACGGTTTTGCCGTGGGCGCAATCCTCTTTGTTTTGCTTTTCCGGTTGAAAGGCATGAGCGGTGACCTCGCCCCGATTTTTGAATTTCGTTGGACGAAAGCGAATCGAGTGGAGCAATTATCCGGGGTTCAGGATTCCGCCAAAGTGATTTCTCCAAGTGGATCGAGTTCCAATGATTTCCCCCAGTTTCTCGGACCAAATCGCGATGGCACTCTCGCCGGTCCGCTGCTTGAAACCAATTGGTCGACCCAGCCGCCCGTGGTCGTGTGGCGAAAAAAAGTTGGCGCGGCGTGGTCCGGGTTCGCTGTCGCCGGGAATCTTTGCCTGACCCATGAGCAGCGGGGAGAGAACGAGTGCGTGACGGCTTACCATCTTACCACGGGCGACGCGATCTGGACGCATTCCGATAAAGCGCGCTACAACACAATCGTCGCGGGCGAAGGGCCGCGCGACACTCCCGCCGTGGTCAGCAATCGTGTTTATGCCTGCGGCGCGACCGGTTTGCTCAATTGCCTGGACCTCGCCACGGGCCGGCAAATCTGGATGC
>JBDSIW010000280.1:0-6799 GCA_039917795.1 Verrucomicrobiota bacterium
CACGACCTGATTGGATGGAACCTGTCGCCGCAGAGCGTAATGAAGAGCCACCTCTTTGGATTCCGGGAGTCGCGAATTGTAAACCACCACTGCGGATGAACCCGGCTCAACCGCATACGTGCAAGGCGCTCCTGCACACAGGCCCGCCATTATGACTAGGATTTTCTTCATCAGAGTACGCGATTTTGTTTAATCCGAATTCAGTTTAACCTGCAAACCGTCGTACGCCAGTTCGACCGTCGGGGGCAACTCCGCTTGCGCGAGGTCGTGATCGTAATCGTGCGTGAGATGGGTGAGAAATGTTTTTCGGGCAGCGATGCGCCGGGCGGTGGTCAACGCTTCATCGAGGCACATGTGAGTAGGATGCGGATCACGGCGCAACGCGTCCAGCACCACCATCTCGACTCCCCGGATGAGTTCGAGAGCGTCCGCCGGGACTTCCTTGCAGTCGCTCATGTAGGCAAGGCGCTTTCTCCCCGCCTGGGTAAAAAGATAGCCGTTCGTTTCGGTCCTGCCGTGCGGCAAACGCAATGGCGTGATGGTCAAGTCTCCCAATTCAAATGGCCCGGAAATAATTCTGGGATCGGGAATGAAATAGCCCTTTGGAATCGGACCCGGCTGGAACGCGTAGGCGAAAACACGTTTGAGATCGGTCATGGTTGCGGCGTTCGCGTAAATCGGGAGCGCTTTGCCCCCGAGCAAATCGCAAATCCGACGGCAATCGTCCAGGCCCATGATGTGGTCGGCGTGAGAATGAGTGAAGATGACGGCGTCCAGCCAGCGAATATTTTCGCGCAACATCTGGATGCGAAATTCCGGCGTGGTGTCCACCGCGAGCTTCACGGCATCGGTCGCCACGTAAATCGAAGCGCGCGTGCGGTGATTCTTTGGATTGGCTAAAAATTCGGGAGGATAGTCCTTGCCGATAATCGGAACGCCCTGCGAGGTTCCTGTTCCGAGAAAAGTAAATGAAAACGACATCAGGATGATTTAAAAGTTTTTGTTAAAGCGTGCGTTATCCGATGCCAATCGTATGAATCATCTCAACTCCGCGGAACGGCCTGAACCTTTACCCGGAATCTTTTGGAGCCGCTTTCCGAAAAAGTAACAAAGCGTGGTGCGAGCGGCAAGCGACAGAAAAAACTCTTTGCCCAACTTTCCTGCAGCCTCCAAATTGGCGCGGTAAAATTGATGCTGACAACATTGCGCATAAAAAATCTCGCGCTGGTTTCCGACCTGACCCTGGAACTTCAACCGGGGTTCAACGCCATCACCGGCGAAACCGGCGCGGGCAAGTCGATCATCATTGGCGCGCTCAATCTCGTCTTGGGGGAGCGGGCGGATCGCACATTGATCCGGAGTGGAAGCGACAATTGCTCCGTCGAAGCAGTTTTCGATACCACGCAACTTCAAAAACCGCTGAAGACATTTTTCGACGAGAACGGCCTGGAGCCGTCAGAGGAAAATCAACTCGTCCTCAAGCGCAGTTTTTCGACCAACGGAACGAATCGCCAATTCGTCAACGGTTCCCCCACCACTCTCAACATCCTCGCGTCTCTCGGAGAATGGCTCGTCGATATGCACGGGCCGCACGATCACCAGTCCTTGCTTCACGCTGGAAAACAACTTTTGATCCTCGACGCGTTTGCCGGGCTGGATGCCGCCCGCTCCGCCTTCGGGGATTTGGCGCGGCGTCGCGCGGTCGTTCAGGCGGAGAAGGCGAACCTGATTGTGGACGAAAAGACTTACGCCCAACAAATCGACCTGTTGCGATTTCAAGTGCGGGAAATTTCCTCGGCAAAATTGCGTGCTGATGAGGAAGATGATTTGCAACAGGAACATCGCCGCGCCAGCAACGCCGCCCGGCTGGTCGAACTGAGCCAAACCGCACTCGCCCAACTCAGCGAGGATGAGGATTCACTGGTCGCGCAGGCGGGAAAATTGGGTCGCACCCTCCAGGAACTCCAGCGCGTCGATCCGGCTGCCGGGTGCCTGCTCTCGCTCCATGAGCAGGCCGTCGCCGCATTGCGCGATGTGCAAAGCGACCTGTCGCATTACGCGGACCGCCTCGATCTCAATCCGGAGCGCCTCGCGGAACTGGATGAGCGCTTGAATTTAATTCAGTCGCTGAAGAGAAAGTACGGCGGAACGGTCGATGAAGTCATCGCGTTCGGCGACGCTGCGGCAAAAAAACTGGAGAGCCTGGAACAACGCGATGCGGAATTGGCCCGGCTCAACTCCGATCTGCAAAGCATCGAAAAAGAACTGCGCCAGACCGGCCAGCAATTGTCGGAAGCGCGCCGCAAGTTTATTCCGAAGTTGACCAAAGTGGTGGCGAAGCAACTCGGCGATCTGGGATTTGCCCAAAGCCAATTTGATGTTTCGATTTCGACCCAAGAAGAAATTTCTGCCGCACTCGCGAACAGCGGGTTTGACACCATTGAATTCCAGTTCTCGCCGAACGTCGGCGAACCAGTGCGACCACTGCGCGCCATCGCTTCCTCGGGAGAAATGTCGCGCGTGATGTTGGCCTTGAAGACCGCGCTCGCCTTGCAGGATGAAATTCCGGTGCTGGTCTTCGACGAGATCGACGCCAACGTCGGCGGGCAAACCGCCACCGTGGTTGGGGAAAAAATGCGAGAAATCGGCGAACGCCATCAAGTGCTCTGCATCACTCATTTGCCCGCGGTCGCGGCCAGTGCGTCGGCGCACTACCTCGTCAGCAAAGAGGTCGCGGATGGGCGGACTGTTTCCAAAATCAGTTTGCTCGAACCGGCCGAACGCGTGACCGAAATTGCGCGCATGTTCGGCGGACAAAGCGAAGTGGAACGCCGCCACGCCAAGGTGCTGCTCGGATTCAAACGCTAGCCGGAGGCACCTCCCGTTTTTTGCGAAAGGAAAAACCGATCAATAGCAGACTGCTGCCCACGCATCCCCAGCCAAACCAATCGCCATGCTGACGATAAAAGGTTGGCGCGCGGTGTTCATTTTCGTCCAGCAAGGGAATCTGTGCGATGAGAAACCCCGGCCCGTAAACATCTCCGGACCTGCTGGAGAAATATTTTCGCAGCCGTCCGAATTTGTCCGCCCAGCAAGTCAGCCCGTTGTTCGTGCAGCGGACAATGGGCAAGCCATTTTCCACGGCGCGGAACAGCGCGTTGGCGGCCTGCTGCCATTGCGCAGATCGCTCGCCAAACCATCCGTCATTGGTCAGGTTCAAAAGAAAATCCGTGTCCGTCTCCACATGCTCGCGCGCGTATTGCGGGAAGGCGTCCTCGAAACAAATCAGCACCGAGGTTTTGGCGCGCGGTTCTTCCATCTGAAACGGAACGGGGCCCGGTCCCGCCGTAAACCCGCCCTCAATCGGCGTCAGCCATTTTGTAAAAGGCAGCCACCGCATCAGCGGAATATATTCGCCAAAAATTACGAGCCGCCGTTTGTGGTAGCGGGCGACGATCGTGCCGTCGGGACCGAAAAGAAAGCTGCCATTATAGTAATTGGTTTGAATGTCTCCCTGCTTCGTCGGGCTGGCGCTAACGTCGTCCGAGCCGATCACCATCCAGACGTGATTGCTCGCAATCATCCGGGTCAACGCGTCGAATTTATTCTGGTCGAGCGGAGGCGTCGAGGCTTCGGGCCAGACCAGGACATTGGGCTTTTCGGCGAGAGCCATCTCAGAAAGCTGGATCAGTCTGTTGAAACGGGTTTCGTCCTGGCTCGGATCGAAGATCAAGGTTTGTGGAATACTCGGCTGCACCAGTGCCAGCTTGAATTGTCGCGGCTCTGGCCGGTCCGGACTAATACGTGACGCGCCTATCGCAAAAATAATTGTGGACACCAAGGTCGGGAGCAAAATTTCACCGCACCAGAATCGCGACGACCCCGGCCTTTGCACGAGAAGAAGCCACGCGCTGCCGAGCGAAACCGAGAACCAGACGACCAGGAACGACACGCCATAAACTCCGGTCACCGACGCCACTTGAATTAGCGGCGCAAGTTTGTATTGCGTGATGCCGAGAAAGTTCCACGGAAACCCGGTGAACATTCGCGCCATGCACATCTCGAACGCAATCCAAAGCAGCGCGCAACAAAACGACCAGCGAGCCCGTTGCCACCAGGTCGAATTGGAAAACTCTTTGAGCGTGAAACCCGGTCCGGGCTTCGGAAAAATTCGCCAGCAAAGCCAAACCCAGAGCGCGAGGTAAACCGCCAGATAGCCGCTGAGGGCAAGCCAGGCCGCAACCGCTCCCGCCGGAAATGGAATCGACAGGAGCCAATTGAGCGAGAGAAGGAAATGCGCCAGCCCCGCGACGTAACCAATCCAGAATCGTTGCCGCCCGCTTTTTCCAATCCCACAAAATAAAATCACACCGGGCGCGATCCAGGCGAATCCGGACACGCTGAATTTTGGAAAAGAAACCGCCAGCATGAGTCCGGCAAGGATCGCGAAGAGGAATCGATGGGCCGTGGAAACCTTCGAAAAGAAGTTTCTCATTTCAGATGGGTTGAAAGAAATCTTGCGGCGTAGCCGACGACGTGAGGAGGCGGATCGCCAAGACGGTCGAACGGTGCATTCCCCAAGGTTCCGTCGGACGAGCCGGAGAAGATTTCCGCCTCGTCACCTCGGCGGCTACCTGGTGAGATATTTTTCCTGGGCGATAACCTGATGCACACTCTTTGATCCGAATTTAAAGTCGATTGTTTCTCGTTCATGGTTTTCCGGCTTCCCTAATTTTTTGTCTGGTTCTATTCTCGGCGCAAGTTTTATGGAAACAGTTTCGCTCGGCACAAGTCCGCTGCAAGCCAGCCGTCTCGCTTACGGCTGCTGGCGGATTGCGGGCACGTCCAATCCGGCCGAGGTCACTCCCGAGAAGGAAGACAAAGGCCGCCGCGCGGTCGCCGCTGCGATGGAAGCCGGATATACGCTGTTCGATCACGCCGATATTTATTGCCGGGGCCACGCCGAAACGATTTTTGGCCAGGTGATGAAAGAGAATCCCGGCATTCGCGACGAAATTGTCATCGCAACCAAATGCGGCATTCGCGTCCCGGGCGAGCCTTGGTCGGATTCGCCGCAGCGTTATGATTTTTCCGCTGAGCACATCGTGCAATGTTGCGAGGCGTCGCTCAAACGACTTCACGTGGAGACGATTGATCTGTTCCAGCTTCATCGTCCCGATTTTCTGACCGACCCCGATGAAGTGGCCGACGCTTTCAACCAATTGATGCGCTCGGGAAAAGCGCGCGAATTTGGCGTGAGCAATTTCCGGCCATCGCTGGTCACCGCGTTGAAACGCGCTTGTCCGATGCCGCTCGTCGTGCATCAAGTGGAGATCAGCCTCGCCAGGCTTGATTGCTTTACCGATGGAATCCTCGACCAATGCATGATTGAAAAACTGACGCCGCTGGCCTGGAGCCCGCTCGGCGGCGGAGTGCTGGGCTCTCCGGAAATTGCCTCGGGAGTAGGGCCGCGGCATTCTGTTTCGGCGAATTTGCAGGAAGTTCTTTCAAGCATCGCCGAAGCTCGTGGAGTCAGCCGCGCCGTAATCGCCCTGGCGTGGTTGCTCAAACACCCGAGCAAGATTATTCCGATTGTCGGTTCGATTGAGCCGGAACGAATTCTCGACGCGACGAAAGCGACGGACATTCAGTTAACCCGCGATGAATGGTACCGGCTGCTGCTCGCGGCGCGCGGGGAAAAACTTCCTTGAGGTTAAGTCATCAAACTGAACCCGCTTGGTACAAATACTCATGACTGACCCCCTTTTTAGGGATGAAGACATATTTTTTTAGACAACCAAAATTTCAGGGGATTGCACTCTGCGCGGGAATATGGATTCTATTTTCGGGCTGCAAGCCCATTACTAAAATCGATATTGCTGGCGCTTATACCCGCTCAAGTAATGGCATTGTTGATACACTAATCTTAGCAAAAAACGGAACCTTTCAACAGACGATAACTTTTACAAATGGTGCGCAATGGACTAAAAGCGGTTCGTGGGTGTTTGATTATCAAATCGTGACGTTTGATGGGTTTTATTCGGCATTCGATGTTGACCCTCTTAAACATAAGGTGTTTGTAGTAATTCCGCCTAAGCCATTCTCAAATGAGATATTGTGGGTAGAGAAGGACAGCCTTCTCAAAGAATCTGAACAACCAAGATGGATGAAACAAACCGCTAAAAAATAGCAGTTGTTGGAAAATGGTTTTGCAATTTGGGAAGGACTTTCCCAATAATTCGGGACGGCTTCTCGGCCTTCGGAAATAAATGGATGGTCACTTCACCGCTGCACTTTGAAAGAAACCGTTTGGATTTGGATTGATTGGTTGAAATAATCTGAATTGCGAGCCACTGAACAAAGCAATGAGTGCTGAACCAAACCAAAGCCCGAAATTTCTTGGCTACCGCATGCCTGCGGAATGGGAACCGCATGCGGCGACGTGGTTCACGTGGCCGCGACGCGAGGGAATCAGCTTTCCCGACAAATACGACTCCGTTCCTCCAGTTTACGCGAATCTAATCCGCGAACTCGTCCAGGTGGAAGAGGTGAACATCAACGTCTGGGACGCCGAAATGGAAGCGGAGGTCCGCCGCTTGTTGCTGAAAGAAAAAACTCCGCTCGACCGCGTCCGCTTTCACCGTTTCCCCGCTTACGAACCGTGGTGCCGAGATCACGGCCCCATCTTTCTCGTGCGCGGACACGAAGGGAAACACGAGCGCGCCATCGTCGATTGGGGATACAATGCGTGGGGCGGAAAGTATCCGCCGTTCGATCTGGACGACGCCGTTCCACAACA
>JBDSIW010000281.1:0-4305 GCA_039917795.1 Verrucomicrobiota bacterium
GGTGAAAAAAAAGAATTTTCCACGGCTTCGTGCTCGCAGCGAGATCATTGACGAGCCACGAATATTGCGCCGAGCCGTTGGTCAAAGCGAGTTCCGGGAGGCAACCGCAATTCGGAGGCTCCCCACCCCAGTTCAGCTGAGGCACAAATAAAGAAACAAAATGAACGTCGCCATGATCAAACGAGTAAAAATGTTCCGTGCCCGAAGCTGAATTCGTCGGAAGAAAAAATGTGTCCAGGTAAGTTTGGCCGCCGGAGACGGAATCAAACTCGTGATTGCCCATCGTGGCAAAGACTGGGACGGATCGCATCAGGTGGCGATAGATGCTCAGGAAATGGGTGTCCTCGCGCCCGGGGGAAAAATTCGGGTAAACGACGTCGCCGCAATGCAGGACAAGGTCTGCGGGATGCTGGGCCAGCAGTTCCGCGATTGCATACTGCGGCACGATTCCACTGGCTTGTTGCACCACTTGCCCGCCGGTGTCCCCGAAAACGTGGAAAACAACCGGCCCGTTTGTTCGAAACGTTCGAAAGGTCGCAACCGGAGAGGTCACGGTCACGCTGGTCGATGCACTTCGAACGCGATACCAATATTTCGTGTCGGGCTGAAGATCCAATAACCCGACGACGTGATCCCTTGAAAAAGCGATTCCGCTGGCCATCGAGCCAAGCGCCGACGCAATCCCGTACTCAACCACACTGTCGCTGGGAAATGGAGTCTGCCAGATGATTTGGACGCTGCTGGTGGAAACGTTTTGGAGATAGGGCCCCCGGGTGAAATTGGCCAGCAACTCGGGCAGCACCATCACGGAAGCCGACGCGGGAATCACCGGAGTGGAATTAGTCGCGTTGTGCACTTCGATTGCCAGGAGGTTTTCGCCGCTTTGTAACCAGTCGATAGAAGGCGTGACGTCAATTTGTTCCGCGGAACCGCCCGGATGAAAAACCGGTTCTTCGTTCCAGACCACGGGATTATTCGTCAGTCCGCGCCGGGCAATCTCGTGGCCGTTCAAATAGGCAACGAAGCCGTCATTGTAATCAATCCGTAAGGTGAGCCATCGGACGGCGGGAGCGTCTTCGATAAGGAATCGGTTCCGTAAAAAGACCGAATTGTAATTGGTGGCGGGCGGCCAAAGTGTGGCTTCGAGAATCTCGAAAGTCCGACCGCTGCTGAATCCGGAAGGGCGGACCGGCCACGATGAATCATCGAAATTGGTTTGGTTCCACTCCGCCGGCGGTGCGTTGGTGGCGAGAAAATACCTCCAGGAATCACCGACTGACACAAGACCGACCGGTTCAGCCTGAGCCAAAAGGCACCCGAGGAGAAAGAAGGTTGCAACCGTGGTGAAGCAGCCGCTCGCAACAGAGTTCCGCCATTCGCGCCCAGCGATCATTCAAATTTTTCTCGACCGCGTCGCATCAGTTGGCTCGAGGCTCAGCCAATCCATTTGGCGAACCGTTGAGATTCCTTACTACCTTCGCCAGTGCGCGCGAATTTGTCGATTAAATATCCCGATGAGAGAGATCGCTGAAGGAGGTTTCCCCGGCAAATGGAACGGTGGAAGAAAACCTGGCTGGCGGGAGCGCGGACATTTCACGGCTGAGCCGGACGTCCCCACTCCCGCCAATTGAATGGGTCAATACACGCCCAGGAAGTGAAGGACGACGACGATTACAACTATGACTCCGATGATATAAAATATGGATCTATTCATGCCGAGACTTTGGCGTCTCCCGAAATAATTGGAATAGGGCGGCACGCGCATCAGCGATGCGTAGTTTGTCTGAGAAGACCGTCCGGCAACTCGCGGAAGAAGATTGCAACTTCGGGTCGCTTCCACCAAAAAGCGGGGATGAATTTTCCCTTCGCCGTTCTTTTTTTCTTCGTCACGCTTTCGCCAGCTCTCGCCCAGAAAGAAATTCCCGCAAGCGAAGTCCGCCGCATTCCGCCGCCGGGCATCGAGATTCCCGAGGAAGTCCGCACGGAACTTACCCGCGAAACCGAAAAACTTGGGAACGAAATTGAATCGCTGCGGGGTGCCTTGAAAAACAAAACTCCAATGCTGGAACTTCTCCCAGACGTGGAGATTTATCACAAAGCCGTTCACTGGGCGCTCGACTACAACGAATTTTACAAATCGAACGAAATCGCCGCAGCGCGCGCTTTGCTCAAAGACGGATGGCAACGCGCCGCCAATTTGCGCGAAGGAACGATCCCCTGGAACACCGTCACCGGCCTCGTCGTTCGGGCTTATGTTTCGAAAATTGATGGCTCGATTCAGCCATACGGACTCGTGATTCCAAACTCATGGAATTCCAATTCAGTTCATCCCTATCGTCTGGACATCTGGTTTCACGGGCGTGGAGAAAATTTGACCGAACTGGATTTCATCAATGGCCGGCAAAAATCTCCCGGCGAATTCACGCCCCCCGATACCATCGTGCTTCATCTTTACGGACGTTATTGCAACGCCAACAAATTTGCCGGCGAAGTCGATTTGTTCGAGGCTTTGGCGGACTTGCGCAGACATTATTCCATCGACGAGAATCGAATCGCCGTGCGCGGGTTCTCGATGGGCGGCGCGGCCTGCTGGCAGTTCGCCACGCACTTTGCCGGACTCTGGGCCGCCGCCGCGCCTGGAGCGGGTTTCGCCGAGACCTTTGAATTCGTCGGAAAATTCCATGGCGAAACGATGCAACCCACCTGGTATGACAAAAAGCTTTGGCACCTGTATGACTCGACCGATTACGCGCGAAATCTTTTCAATTGCCCCACCGTTGCTTACAGCGGTGAGAACGACAAACAGAAGCAGGCTGCGGATATTATGTCCAAGGCACTCGACGCGGAAGGAATGCAGTTGACTCACATTATCGGGCCCAAAACGGAACACAAATACGAGGTCGGTGCGAAAGAAGAAATCAACCGGCGCATCGACAGCATCATGGCGCACGGGCGAAATCCGCTTCCGCTCAAAGTTCGCTTCACGACCTGGACGCTTCGCTACAACGAAATGCTTTGGGTCACGGTGGACGGTTTGAATGAGCATTGGGAAAGGGCTGAGGTGGACGCGGAAATTATCAATCCGCGCGAAATCAAAGTGACAACGAAGAATATTTCAGCGCTTTCGTTGTCGATGCCGCCGGGTTTGTGTCCACTCGATAACTCACAAAAACCGAACGTGGTGATTGATGGAAAATCATTGGA
Source organism: Verrucomicrobiota bacterium (assembly GCA_039917795.1). Classification (GTDB taxonomy): domain Bacteria; phylum Verrucomicrobiota; class Verrucomicrobiia; order Limisphaerales; family CANJXF01; genus CANJXF01. The sequence continues at coordinate 3,205 of JBDSIW010000281.1, forward strand.
AGCGCCAAAAGTTTTCTCGGATCGCTCGTGGACGGCGCATTTTCAAAAGGTTGGGACGAATTGGTATTTGCGCATCGCCGAAGATCCAACGATTCGCAAACGCCACGGACTGCAAGGGCCGATTGACGACGCTTTCATGGATTCGTTCGTGATGGTTCGTCCGACTGGCAAACCGATGAACGAAAAAGTTGGCCGATGGGTGGAAACCGAAATGTCCCGTGCGACGAATCAATGGCGCAGTCAATTTCGCGGAGAAGCGCGCGTGAAAGACGATTCGCAGGTTTCAGAGGGTGACATCGCTTCGAGCAATTTGATTTTGTGGGGAGATCCGCGGAGCAATCGTCTGCTCGGAAAAATCCTGTCAAAGATGCCAATCGGTTGGGACGCGCAAAATATCACCGTCGGAAAACAAACGTTTGCATCCTCACGACACGCGCCAATTTATATCTTTCCCAATCCGCTGAACCCGAATCGTTATGTCCTCGTGAACAGCGGCTTCACCTTTCGCGAATACGATTACCTCAGCAACGCACGCCAGGTTCCAAAGCTGCCGGATTACGCCGTCGTGGATCTCGACGAGCCGATTTCCCCGAAGGCTCCTGGCAAGATTGTTGATGCGGGATTTTTTGATGAGCGATGGGAGTTGCCAGCATCGGCGGAAAAGCAGCAGAAATAACGACGCGCATACAGCGAATCATTTCCGCGTTGCCCATCGCTTCGCCTCATCTCCCACGCAAAGCGGCGGTTCATCCAATTCCAACGCGCGAAGGATGAGAATTGCCGTTACCTTTGCGTCGGGCTGGCAATTCTTCGAGAATTTCAGAACGGCTTACTGTGAAAAAGAAATCCTCCGACGATGGACAGTAAGCCCAAAGATTTCTTGGTTTGTTCCTGGGGCTCCGGACTCCCATGTCTTTTGCATTTCTCTCCGCGCTCTTCTAATGTGCCCCGTCGTGAAAAGCACCTTGCGCCTTGCCTCGTTGATATTGTCCTTGCTGGCTTTGCCTTCGCACGCCGAGCGCATCAATCACGAGGGCCGCATCCTTGGAGCGTTGCCCGTGGTGACGAATTCCATTCTCTTCAACACGACCAACGCGGATG
>JBDSIW010000282.1:0-2991 GCA_039917795.1 Verrucomicrobiota bacterium
CGGGCATGATCACCGTCAGGATCTCCGAGGATGCGCTCCGGGACCTGAATGATGGCTTCATGTTTTATGAGGCGCAGCAGGACGGCCTAGCCTGGATTTCCACGGAAGGGAATTGAACTAACAAATCCTGATAAAGTTGGATTTGTGAGCGCGAACTCAGGCCCGGTCATTGGAGTGGCGTGAGGAACGAGTAGGAAAAGGATCAGTCACTACGTTCCCTGGTAGGTCGTCAGCTGTAACTTCCGATTGTTCCACCATGGGACAGCGATGGATTTCTGGCAAAGTTCGGAGGCCAGCACGATCGGCAGATGGGCCCGCCGATGAAACTCCACGCGAACTTCCTGTTCGGTGATCTCCACATCAGCTGGCAAATTCACCAGGTCCCGAAACACCTGACGTGCCTGGGCGTCGTTGTAGCCACGCATGCGTCGGGCCAGGAGTCGATACAGACCGCTGGCAATAACCATTAGCACCATGTCGAAATCAACCTTCAGGCCTACGGCCGAACTCAACGCATCCAGATGGAAAAAGCGGACCGCATCGCTGATGCTGTTCTCAATGAGCATTCGTCGCGCGTAGCGAGTGATGAGCTTGGTGGCCGAAAGATGGGCTTGATTGGTCAACAGAATGGTCGGTTCCTCGTGGCCCAAGTCGGTGATAAAGAGTTGGCGGAACGAATGTCCGACCAATTGGACGGTCTGCTCAAAGACCCGGGGATGGCGGTATTGCCGCGATGGAATGTCCAGTTCAACGGTACGCCACGCGGAACGAGGCAGGCCATAGACTTCCTTCAGCAGACTGGGGGACCGACGCCGGAGCGTGATGAAATCGATACCCATCTGATCCAGCCGCACCAAGTTGGCGTAGGTGGTAAGTTTGGAATCGAAAACCAGATGTTTGGGATTTTGCCCGTGGGCCTTTTTCCAAAAGGCGATAAACTCGAAAATCTCTTCGGCCTCCTCGCCTTTGCGCAGATCCGCATTGCTGTAGCAAAAAGTGTGATTCTCCTCATTTTGGGCCAGAAAAACCAGGATACTGGGTTGACGGCGGCTGCGGGCCGAGACGTAATGGGACTCAATTCGTGAGTCTTTGCCGTGATAGGGTACCGAGTGAAAATCCAGATTGAAGGAATTGCCGGCCAGCAATGGATCTTGGGCCACGGCGGCATGCCACGCCCCGAGCAGTCGTTGGGTCAGCCGCGGGGTAATCCGACACGAGTACTCACTGAGGAAGCTTTTCTTGGGCGTCGCATTCAGGCCGGCGAATAGTGCCAAGCCTTCATCGGCCGCCAGCGCCATGACATGGCTCTTGCGTGGCAGGGACCAAAGTTTGAGAGCGAGAGTCGCGCGCAGGGCCTCGGCGGCGGGGATCATTTTCGAACCCGGCAGGTGGGCGGTGGCCGCCCAACCGGCGCTCTGGAGCCGCACCAGATCCGGAAGGAACAGAAAAAGTCCGCCGCATTGGGTCGAAAAGCGTCGCGACACCAAGGAAAGGCACCGTACATCGGCGACCGGCTCCAGCGTGGGACGAGGCCGCTGCGGGCGCTCGTCATCGCGGCGCCGAGGCAGTGGGGCAAAGCCCTCAGATTTGAGCACCTCACCCACAGCCGTCGGACTGAGGGGGAGCTTTTTCTCCTTTAAGGCCTCGCTGATTTCATAGATCGAGTGATTTTTTTTGCGGAGCGCCACGATGAGCTCGCGGGCGGCCGACTTCTTGGGCTGGCTGCGTGGGCCGGTGCGGGAGGTAAGAAAGAACTGACGCTCGGAATCGTGGCGAAATTGGTGACAGAGCACGCGAAAGGCGCCCGGGGAGTAGCCGAAGTTGCGGGCCGCCAGATGGGAAGAGAGGCCCTCGACAAAGAAGGCCCTGAGCGCCTCGTATTGCCGTTGCTTGGGGTGGTTGGGGCGGCGGAAGAAGTTTTCAGGATTGGTTAGTACAACTGGTACTTTGATGTTTACAAATATACATTGTCACATTGTAAAGAAATCGTCAAGTCAACAAGTTACCACTAAAGGTGTTTAAAGACCTATTTCAATAATCATCAGTAAAAATGGCAATTACTGAGTGCAATCGGTCTTTGATGAACGACTACTCCCATTCCGATAATACATTGATTGTGATGTTTACTTCGGCGTTGAAGTAACCAATTACCTAACGAGCATCGGTGCTTAAATTCAACATTGCAAAGGCGCAGCTCCATGAATACGTCTGCAAAGGCCGGAAAACTTGCTGAAATCAGAAAATAATCACGCGCAATCCATGGGCTTTAGCTCGCCACGCGTGATCCGCAGGCCCCTCCGTTAGTTCAATTCCCTTCCGTGGAAATCCAGGCTAGCCACGATTTCGCGCAGTCTCTTGGCGTCTGCCTGATTGACGCCCCAATGGGTTGTTATTCGATCCGACAATCCCCTGGATTGCACATAGCGCGTGAAGTAGCTTGAATCAGACCCAGATTGGAGATCAATCGCCACATGTTTGCGAGGTTGTAACCACTCGAACCAGAATGCGACGCTCCCGCCGTCAAAGATGCCAATTTCGAAGACGTTTTCTGGCCGAAAATCGAACCGCATTGACAAGAACTGAGCGTATTGCGCAACCAATTTGCCGGTCTTATAGAAGCGAAAACATTCCTCACCTAGCTCCCAATCCTCGCTTTTGGAATGCTGCAGTCGAAAGACCACGCCCTCCAAAAGCAGGCGGTCTTTCTCCCACTTTAACCGTTCAAGAAACTGCGGAGTGACCGGTTCGTTGCCGAATTTGACAGGTTGCATATGAAGAATTCACATTTTAGAGCGTTAGGCAATGGCCTCAGTTCTCCCAGCGAAGGTAGGAGCGAATAAGTTGAGCTGGCTCCTGGCTACTTCCCAGACCCACGCTTTGTTCGCAGCGCTCAAAACTTCCATCCAATAGTGAACCATGCCATATAGATAGGAATTTGCTTTTTCGACACTCCGCGGTAAAGGAAGATTTTGCCTTGGTCAAACCGTTCAA
>JBDSIW010000283.1:0-3087 GCA_039917795.1 Verrucomicrobiota bacterium
CCCGCTACAAGTTCAATCACGCGAAGCTCCTGCTTGGATAAAAGTGCAAGCGGTGGCACGATTGCCGTAACTGGATTCTTTTCCCTGCCCTGATTCAGCATCCGGCGAGTGACGGCAGGGTCGAGCACTGCGCCTCCTGCCGCCACCGTCTCAATGGCCGCAGCGATGTCCTGTTCTTCGGATTTAAGCAGGTAGCCATCCGCTCCAGCAGAGATCGCCTCGAGGACGAGATGGTCATCGATGAAAGAGGTAAGCAGGAGGGCCTTGCTTTCCGGAAGCGTTGCTTTGATTTTCCGGCAGACGTCGAAACCTGTGCCGTCGGGCAATCGGATATCAATTACGGCCACGTTGGGTCGGAAACGCAATGCCGCCGCCACCCCTTCTTTTACCGTGGTGGCTTCTCCCACGATTCGGATGCGTGCTGTATCCTCCAAGACTGTGCGCAAACCGATCCGGACCAGTTTATGATCTTCAACCAACAGAACGGTAATTTGATTCTTGGCGTTCATCAGGCGGGAGATGTCGGGGCTCCGTTGGCAGGAAGTATGACCACGACGCGGGTTCCACGGCCCGGGTTTGATTCGACTTGAAGTGTGGACCCGATCTCGCGAGCGCGCTCTGCCATGTTGGTCAGACCCCGCCCGGCAGAAGCGTGCCCTACATCGAATCCAACCCCATCATCGGAAATCTCAAGGCGAAAGGTGCCGTTCGCTTGTGAAAAAATAATCCAAACTTCCGTTGGATGACCATGCCGCAGACTGTTGCTGAGCGCTTCGCGAACAATGTTTAATAAATGGATCGCCTTACGTGGCTCCAGGGCGACTGAAACTCCCTCTGGTTGAGTTAAATTCAGCCTGGCATCGCTCGTTCGTTGCATTCGCTCGACGACCGATTCAAGCACGGATGGAAAACTTTGTCCCTTTAGCAATTCCGGTTCGAGAGTGAGCAAAAATTCCCGAAGTTCAGTGATGACATTTCTCAAATCATCCAAACTTTGCTCAATCTGCGCCGATACGATCTCAGGTTTCCTCTCGATCAGCTTGCGGCAGCGTCCCAAGCCAAGGGCAATCGCGTAAATCGATTGAATGGTGCCATCATGCAAATCCCGGCTGATTCGTTCGCGGTCCTGAAGCGCGGCTCGCAAATCATCTTTTGATATCTGCAATTGGTGAGACACGAGTTCCTGTTTCACGCGGGCGCGCACTTGCACAAAAAGCAAACCGGCAGTGAGCCACGTCGCCGCCATCCCCGTTCCCGCAATTAGCCACGGCCACCGCACTTCTCCTGGCAAAAGCAATTCCGGGCGGGCAGCAAAATCAAAATAAATGCGATTGCGATAGAATCGCACCGCGCGTCTTCGCGTAATCCCATCGGCTCCGGAGTCAGGTCCGGCCGATTCATCCCGCCACTTCGACAGGAGAGTTTCCGATCCGTCCGGTCCATCATTCATCGAAAGCCGGAAAGTGAATGGAGGTTTGCGCTCTTGAAAGGTGCTTTGGAAAAACCGGCTCCAATCGATGGAGGCGAATAAAACACCGCACAATTTATCGGGAGGGCGAGGATTGGGATTTATCCTTTCGGCATTCACCGGGAGGAATAACCGCGCTGGCTTTTCATCCGCGCCGTCCCAAATGCGCTGACCTCCCCACAAAGCCCCAACCGCAGCCCCCACAGTGCAGTCGCCTATCGCGTACGACAACGTCCACGCTTCAGTCCCGACTTTGGACGAATCCTTTCCAACGGCGGCGGGGTCCCATCCATAATCGAATACGAGACTCTCCCAAACGGCCGATCGCCTGTCGCAATACAACACCACCGGAAAGAGAGCCGAAACGTTCGAAGGGAAGCCCTTGAGTGAGATACCCCTCTCACTCGCTGAAAGTGGCGGGTGAATGCGGTATCCCGGGTAATGCAAAGCCCAGAAGGTTTCGTGAGCCTGAATTTCCGCTGGGCGAACAAATTGTGCGAATCCGAATTCCACCAGACCCGGGCACTCCAGGAAAAGAGAACCCGCGTTGACATATTCCCGCCACTGCGTCGGCGAAACGTCGAGCCTTTGCTCAAGCCACTCCCGTACTCGGATGAAATGCTGCACATACATTTCGGTTCGGGTGTCGAACTGCTCGCAAAACTCCTGGATCACGTCCTGGAGGCGTTGCTCGCCGGTCTTCAGGAGCTCATCGCGGAGTTGCAGAAATGCAAAGGTGCTCACCGCACTCCCGATCATCACCACGCTCAGCACCACCAGATATTGGCGCGGTCGAAAGGACAACCCCTCGGAACCAGCAGGCGCAAGGTGCTTTCCTGCCACAGAAAGAAAAACCAATACGACCATTCCTAAAGCCAATCCCAATAAAATCCCCTTGAGAACGTTGATTGCTCCCCGTCGGATCGCCGGATCCCAGGCGGTGGCCAGCCACAGTTGCCTTACCTCCGCCGCGCTCAACGTGCGCCCGTAGAGTGCCACCTCATCGATAGTGCCATGAAATAGATCGGTATCCCCGAAAGGGTGCCGCGGTTCGACAGCGGATCGGCCAAAATTAATGCCGCCAACTCCAAGATGCAAATCCTTCGGCACGTTCTCTGCCGCAACGAGCCTTCCATCAATATAAAGATCTAATTGACGGTCGTTCACGGTGACGGCCAGATGCAACCAGGCATTCGTCTTCGGAAATGTTCGGGAATGAACCAGCTTGATCCCCGACTTAGGTTGGCTGTAAGCAAGACAAACCTCGCCTTTTTCCATGACCAGCGCAAAAGGGGAAGTATTGGCGTATTCAGCATTGCAGATGGCCGTCCGCCCGCGGTTGACCGTAATGGGATTAATCCAAAACTCCAGAGTAGATCCCTCTGACGCCAACCAGTCCTCTAAACCCGCGTTGCACTCAGGCCCACTCAGTTCCACGCCTCGTCCGATCTTTCCGGGGCCGAATTTTGTTCCCGGGCCAACGCGCGCATATCCAAAGCTCCGATCATCGGTTCTTTCCGTTTCGGCTGACCAGCGCCCAATCCAATCAAGCGGGCGCGATAAACTCTGACCCAGTAACCAGATCAGACCTCCTGCCAGCAAAACAGCAGTTCCAAAAA
>JBDSIW010000284.1:0-2830 GCA_039917795.1 Verrucomicrobiota bacterium
GCGCTGGCGGGGTTGGTCGTGGCGCCCTGCATCATCACGTGGGTTTTGCCGTCCTCCGTGCGGTGGAGTCGCAAATTAATTCTTGAAGCGGCGATTTGCGGGGCCGGCTTGATCATCGGAACTCTGATTTCCTTCAACTCCTGGTTTGTTTACGGCATTCAGAGTTATCCGCTGGCTTACCTCCCGTTTCCTTTTCTGGTCTGGGGAGCATTGCGCTTCGGCCAGCGCGGCGCGACGACCGGCACGCTCGTGGTTTCATCGCTGGCCATTCATTCCCTCCTCGGAAAACGCGGCCCTTTCTTCACCAACACGGAATCGGACAGCCTGATGCTGATTGGCAGTTACATCGGAATCCTGGCCATCACGAACATGCTTTTGGCCGCGGCCACGGCGGAACGCAATCGGGCGGAAGAGGCTGTGTCCGACAATGAAAAGCGCTTTCGCGCCGTGGTGGAGGACCAGACAGACATGATTTGCCGGTTCACGCCGGACGGCACGCTTACTTTTGTGAACGGCGCTTATGCACGATTTTACGGGCTGGAAAGCGCGGCGCTCATCGGGACTAATTTCCTGCAAACTTTGTCGCACGAGGACGCCGCGATTGCGGCCAGTTATTTTTGCGCGCTGCCGCGGAGCGAGCCGGCCATTTCCTTCGACCATCGCACCATGGCGCCGAGCGGGCAACCGGTCTGGCAACAGTTCACCGTGCGGCGGCTGTTCCAGGAAAAAGGCGACACGCGCGAATTTCAAGCCGTCATCCAGGACATCACGCACCGCAAGAAATCCGAGCAAGCCTTGCAGGGCAGCGAGAAAAAACATCGCCTCCTGCTCTCGCACATTCCGGACATCGTCTGGGCCGCCACGGCGAGACACGATTTGCTTTATGTGAGCGAGAACGTGGAAAAAATCCTTGGGTATTCTTTCGAGGAACTGGGCAGCACGGGCCGGCTTTGGCTGGATCGGATCCACCCCAATGACCTTGAGAAAGTCACGGCGGCTTACGAAAAACTTTTCTCTGGGGACGGCAGTTATGACGTGGAGTACCGGATTCGCCGCAAAGATGGACAATGGATCTGGCTGCATAGCCGCGCGCCGGCGACGCGCATGGAGGACGGGATTCTTTGCACGGACGGCCTCTCCTCCGACATCACGGAACGCAAGCGTTCCGAAGAGGCGTTGCATTGCGCGAAAGAGGCGGCCGAGGCGGCCAACCGCGCCAAGAGCCAGTTCCTTGCGAACATGAGCCACGAGTTGCGCACGCCGCTGAATGCGATTATCGGCTTTTCCGAAATTCTCGCAGACAAAACTTTCGGCGAGCTGAACCAGCGCCAGCTGAAATATTCGAACAACATTCTGAGCAGCGGCCGCCATTTGCTCCAGCTGATCAACGACATCCTCGATCTCTCCAAAGTCGAGGCAGGCCGGATGGAGCTTTCGCCCAGCGCAGTTTCCGTGGAGAAATCGATGCAGGAAGTGCATTCCATTGTCAAAACCCTTGCCAACAAGAAGAGCATCGATCTTTGTTTCGAGGTGTCGCCCGACCTGCCAGAACTTCTGGCCGATGAATCGAAGTTCAAGCAGATCATGTACAATTTGTTGAGCAACGCGATCAAGTTCACCCCGGAGAAAGGGCGCGTCGTCGTCACCGTGTTGAACGAGGAACACGCCAACGAAGGGCAAAAACCGATCCTGCAAAGCTTCGCGCAAAAAGGTTGTTTGAAAATCTCCGTTCGGGACAACGGGATTGGCATCCAGAAGGAAGACCACGAGCGCGTGTTCATCGAATTTGAGCAGGTCGATTCGTCATTCGTCCGGCAACAACAAGGCACCGGGCTGGGGCTGGCCCTGACCAAACGGCTGGTCGAAATGCACGGCGGAAGAATCTGGGTCGAGAGCGAAGGATCGGAAAAAGGGAGCACCTTTACCTTTGTCCTGCCTCTCGGGAAAAAGGCGGAAGCGCCTGACGCCACATTGCACCACGCGCCCGACGCCGAACATTTTATCCGTCCACGAATCCTAGTGGCCAGCAACCATCCCGATGCGCGCCATTTCGCCCTAGTTTACCTGAAGCACGCGGGCTTCGCCGCGGATTTCGCCAGCCATTTCGAGGGCGTCCTCGCCTCGCTCAAATCGACTCGGCCTTACGCGCTGATGATCGATCATCAATTGATCAGTAGATTAACTCCAACGGACGCGGCCCAGTTGCGGGCCTCGATCTCGTCGCGCATGCCCGCCGTGATTTTTTTCAGCGACGCTGAAGGTCGGCTCGCGTTTCGCCTCTTCACTGGTGAACTTTCGGAGGGACCATCCAGCGGGCGTTTGATTGACGCGATCCGCCAGAAAGGGGAATCAACTGGCCCGGAAGTGAAAACCGTTTTGATTGTGGAAGACAACGCGCTCGTCATGGAACTGGTGTCAAAATCGCTGGTCATAAAAGGATTTCGCGTCCTGCAGGCCATCCACGGGAAACGCGGCATCGAATTCGCCAAAACGCATTTGCCGGACGTGATCATTCTCGATCTCGTCATGCCCGATTGCAACGGAACCGAAGTGGTGGAGAGCCTGCGCGCCGACCCGCGCACGAAAAATATTCCCATCCTGATTCACACCGGGACGGTGCTCGACGAGGACGAACGCCAGCACCTCGCCACGCAGGTCCAGTCGATCACGTTCAAAACCGAAACCGATATTTTGTTCGCCAACGTGGAGCGCCTCAACGCTCCGGAGATAGTTTCATCGCCATGATTCGAATCCTGATTGTAGAAGACAACGCGCTCAACCTCGAACTCGTCACCGACCTGCTCGAGGAAAACGGGTTCATCGTTTACCA
>JBDSIW010000285.1:0-5305 GCA_039917795.1 Verrucomicrobiota bacterium
GCCGGCTGCCTCGCTTGAAAAGCGCGCAGAACACTTGAAGCAAACGGAGTTGGAAAACCGACAAAAACTTTGGCGCTGGCTCATCGTTGGCGTGCTCGCGATCACGCTCGGGGAAATCATTTTGAGCGGCTGGCTTGCTCGCAATCAGATTAAAAGCGAGGCGCTTGTCTGATGAAGAACCGCATTCCGAAAAAGTTGGGATCCGCCGCCCGCCACAGGATAGAGCCCGATGCGCAAGGAGCCGTGCGCTCTGACAGCCAGAAAGCAAACTCCGTTGCATTCGTAACCGTCTGATCATGGAACCTCGCCTGCAAAAACAACTCAGCGCGCTGGAGTCGATGGTCCGGCGAACGCGTCGATTCCGGCGCATGACCTTTTGCTGGGCGGCAGCGGCGGTCTTCGGTTTGATTCTCCTTCTCGTTCGAAAGCTAACCGGCTGGAACCCGCCCCTTCTTTGGATGTTCCCGCTGATCGCCGGATTGTTGGGCGCAATCATTTTGTGGAAAAGGGAAACGCGACGCGCCTCGGATTTCAACCTGTTGGTCGCGGCCCTCGAACACGAACATCCTGAGCTACGCCATTTGCTTTCCACTGCCGTGGAGCAAAAGCCGGATGCTGCGACCGGCGAGTTTGGCTTCCTTCAAACGAGAGTCATCGACGAAATTCTCACCCATCGACGAAAAGTTTTATGGAAGCAGGATCTGGAAATAAAATTGTTCTCGGCCAAGAACAAACACGCGGTGGCATTGGTCGCATTTCTCGCCGTGATTTATTTCAGTCACAACTCACGCCGCTGGGGAACAGAATCCGCCCCGTGGCTCGCCCGCGAAATCACCGTCACGCCGGGCGACGTTGAGTTGGAACGCGGGACCGGCCTCCTCATCTCCGCTCGTTTTGGGGGCAAGCCACCGCCGGAAGCGACGCTCGTTTTTCTTCCAGCCTCCGGGAAAACCAAACGCTGGCCAATGGAGCGGCATCTCGCGGACCCGGTTTTCGGCGCAAGTCTGATCGAGGTTGCCGAACCAGGAATTTACCACGTCGAATACCTGGGGAAAAGAACCGGCGATTACAAAATCCGCGTCTTCGATTTTCCTGCGCTTCAGCGCGCCGACGCGCACCTTCAATTTCCCGCTTACACCAGCCTGACCAATAAAACCATTCCTGACACCCGGCGCGTCAGCGCGGTCGAGGGTACCCGGCTGAATTATATTTTCCAGTTGAACAAGCCGGTTGCGCGCGCGCGGCTGGTTGGCCCGGAGCGCACGCTCGTCCTGTCGCTCCGGAGCAACGCGGTGGCGGCGCTGAACGATTTCACAATCACGAACAGCGCCCGGTATCGTCTGGAGCTGGTCGATGCCGAAGGTCGCACCAACAAGACTCCGGTGGAATTTACGGTGCAAGCGCTGACCAATCGTCTGCCCGATTTGAAACTGGTGTTCCCACGGGGCGACCAGAGAGTCTCGCGACTGGAGGAAATCCACTTGCAAGCGGAGGCCACCGACGACTTTGGCCTCGTGAAATACGGAATCGGTTTTGGCCTGGCCGGAAACGAGGCGACGATCGAGGAATCAGGCCAGGCCGCACCGGCCAACGAGAAGCGCCAATTTAGCCTGATGATCGACCTCGAAAAGTTTGGAGCCCAGGTGGACAATTTGATTTCCTATTTTGTGTGGGCGGATGATTACGGGCCGGACGGACAAATCCGCCGCACCTACAGCGATATGTTTTTCGCCGAGGTCCGCCCATTCGAGGAAATCTTTCGCCGCGACCCGTCTGGCGGGGAAGGCGAAGGCGGCGAGCAAAGCCAGCAGGGAAATCAAACGACAAAGCTGGCGGAATTGCAGAAGCAAATCGTCATCGCCACCTGGAAACTTCAACGAGAAACAAAACCGCCCAATTAATTTCAGATGGACGCTCCTATCGGCAGCGGCGTAAAGTGGCGTCCCAAGCGTGGACCAATCGGAGTTTTTTCTTACGCTGGCGGGCGTGATGCCGCATAATGGCGACGTGTTATTTCCACCAAAATCCAGCGCGATCCACCGCGTTGTTGTCACGGGCGCGGGGATCATCACTGCTTTCGGTTGCGGCTGGAAAAAAAATGCCGAAGGTTTTCGCGACGGTAAATCCGCCTTCCGGCCGGTGACACTCTTTGACGTTTCGCGCCAGCGCGTGAAGACTGCCGGAGAAGTGGATTTGCCCGCGCTGCCAAAAACCCTGCTCTCGGCGCGGCACGCTGCCCGGGCGGATCGGGCTTCCAAATTTCTTTTATGCGCGGCGCACGAAGCCTGGCATCAAGCGCGCTGGTTGCCCTCGGAAAATTTGCCCATTGTCCTCGGAACGACGAGCGGCGGAATGAGTTTGGGCGAAGATTATTTTCGCCAGGCCACCACGCAGCCCAAGGCTCATCAACATCAGGCTTCGCGGGTCATCTATTATCAGGCGCAGCGCCAGGCGCTCGATCTCGCCGACGCTTTTGGATTCAGCGGCCACATCACTTTGATCGCCAACGCGTGCGCTTCCGGCGCCAACGCCATTGGCCATGCGTCCGAATTGGTGCGAACCGGCCAGGCCCAACGCGTTCTGGCCGGCGGCTACGATGCTTTGAGCCAGCTTGTTTTTTCTGGATTCGATTCGCTCCAGGCGCTGTCGCCGAATCGCTGCCGCCCATTCGACGCGCATCGCGATGGCCTCGCGTTGGGTGAGGGCGCTGCGGTGTTCGCTTTGGAATCTTTGGAATCAGCAGAGGATCGGGGCGCCGAAATCCTCGGTGAAATCGTCGGCTACGGTTCGACGACCGATTGCCACCACCTCACCCAACCGCATCCGCAGGGCGACGCCGCACTCGCGTCGATGAACGCCGCCGCCCGGTCAGCCAATCTTCGACCCGAGCAAATTGGCTACGTCAATGCGCACGGCACGGGGACGCCGTTGAACGACAGCGCGGAAGCCGCGGCCATCAATCGTTTTGCGGGCGAGCATCGGAAAAATCTTCCCGTGAGTTCCACGAAGTCGGGCATTGGCCATTTGCTTGGAGCGGCTGGAGCGGTGGAAGCGGTGGTTTGCCTCATGGCATTGCGCGAGCAATGGCTTCCGCCGTCGATTCTGGAAACGCCGGATCCGGCCTGCGAATTTCCCCTCGTGCGCACGCCGACCGCAACGAAACTGGATTTCGCCTTGACGAATTCCTTTGGCTTCGGCGGCGCCAACGCTTCGCTCATTCTCGGGAGGGCGGCGTGAAAGAAATTTTTGTCCACGGGATTGGTGCCGTTTCGCCCGCCGGTTGGGGCGTCGAAGCCTTGAGAAAAGCGCTCGATGAGAAAAATTCCATCGCGACGAAACCGCTCACGCGCCCGGGTTGGGAGAATTCGCTCCAGATACGCCAGGTGCCGGCACCTCCCGCACGACCCGGTTTCCTCTCGCACGCCCGGTTGCGCCGCACCAGCCCCATCACGCACTTCGGCGTCTCCGCCGGCCTGGAAGCGCTGGGCGAAGAGGCGTCCGCGTTCGGCAGTGGCCAGCTTCGCCTTGGCGTGGTGCAATGCGTGATGTCAGGCTGCATCAATTATTCGCGGCGGTTCTATGACGAAACCTTGCGCGACCCCGCGTCAGCCAGTCCTTTGGTTTTCCCCGAAACGGTTTTCAACGCGCCCGCCAGTCATCTCGCCGCGCTGCTCGGCACGAACGCGATCAATTACACCCTCATCGGCGACCCTGGAACTTTTCTTCAAGGCATCGCCCTCGCCTCGAATTGGCTCCTGAACGATCGCGTCGATGGCTGCCTCGTGATTGGCGCGGAGGAAACGGATTGGCTGACGGCGGATGCGTTCCGACGGTTCCAGCGCAAAATGATTTTGAGCGACGGCGCGGGCGCGATTTTTTTACGGGCGGAAGACAGCGAAATGAGTCGAGGGTTAAGAGTTGAGAATCGAGCGAGCGAACGCTCGGAATCTCGAACCTCGAGGCTCGGCACGCGGACGAAAGTGCGCGTTTCCAAGATTACGGACGCCCATCCATATCTACAAAATCAGAGCCGCCATTGCGCTGCGTCAAAAATGCGCGCGGAACTGGCGGGAGATTTCACCGCGCAGCTTCTTTGTGACAGCACCCAGGGCGTGACCCGTTTGGATGGCGCGGAATCGGAGGCGTGGAAAGATTGGGCGGGCTTGCGCGTATCTCCAAAAACAATTCTGGGCGAAGGATTGATGGCGGCGGCCGGCTGGCAATGTGTGGCCGCCATCGACGCCATTCGCGAAGGACGTTGCGACGCGGCCAACGTCAGTGTGGTCGGCTGCAATCAACAAGCGATTGGCGCTGAGTTTATTTCGGGAAACGTCGCGAGGGCGGGGGACGGCGCATAACTGTTCCGCTGCATTAATCGAATGAGAATTATTTTAGTGACCGGCGCAAATGGCGGATTGGGCCAGGCCATCGCGCGGACCTTTTTGAAGGAGGATACTTTCGTCTGGCTGGGCGTTCATTCGCGTCGCGACGCGGCGGAAAAACTGGAACGGGAATTCGCCGGGCGTTGTGGTTGCGTCGCGCTGGATGTCACCCAACCCGAATCCTGGAAAAGCGCAGTGACAGAAATTCAAACGAAGCACCAGCGGCTTGATGTCCTGGTGAACAACGCCGGGAAACATCACGACGCCCTGTTGGCCACGATGCCGCCGAGCGCGTGGCAGGCAATCCTTTCCACCAACCTCGACGCAGTTTTCCACGGGTGTCAGGCCGTTCTGCCCATGATGATTTCGCAGCGGAGCGGACGCATCGTGAATGTGGCGTCGCTTAGCGCGTTGCTCGCCCCGGCGGGCCAGGCGAATTATGCCGCGGCCAAAGCGGGCGTGGTGGCGTTGACGCAATCGCTGGCCAAGGAAATGGCGCGCATTGGCATCACGGTGAATGTGGTTTGTCCGGGCTATGTTGAAACCGAGGCGTTGTCCGGAATCAGCGCCGAGGAAACGAAGGCGTTGGCCGCGAAAATTCCGATGCGCCGTTTTGGTCGGCCGGAGGAAGTGGCTGCGGCAATTCGTTTTCTGGCTTGTGCTGAGGCGAGCTACATAACAGGCTCCACGCTCAAAATTGATGGAGGTATTTTTTAACACGCCCGAAGGGGAATTAAATTCACTATGGATGATTCGAACGCACTGAAAGGAAAGATCAAAAGCCTGATGGTCGAGAACCTAATGTTGCAAGTGACGGCGGCTGAAATCGGCGACGATCAATTGCTCTTCGGGCCGGGAAGCCTCGGATTGGACTCAGTGGACGCGCTGCAACTCGTCGTTGCGCTCGATAAGAATTTTGGGCT
>JBDSIW010000286.1:0-15134 GCA_039917795.1 Verrucomicrobiota bacterium
ACCGGTCGGCCCGGTCACCAGGATCAACCCGTGCGGCGCATCCACCGCATATTTGAAACGTTTGAAAGTTTCAACATCCATGCCGAGCTTGTCCATGCTGGCCGAAAGGTTGGATTTATCGAGCACGCGCAACACGCATTTTTCGCCATGAACGGTTGGCAAAAAGGAGACGCGCAAATCGATGTCCCGCCCGCCGACCTTCACGCGCATTCTTCCGTCCTGCGGCAGGCGGCGCTCAGCGATGTCGAGGCAGCTCATGATTTTCAGGCGCGAGGCCAGCGCCACTTGCAGATTCTTTGGCGGCGGCGGCATGTCGATCAATGCACCGTCCACGCGGTAGCGCAGGCGAACCATTCTTTCAAATGGCTCGATGTGAATGTCGCTCGCGCGATCCTTGATCGCCTGGACGATAATCAGGTTGGCAAGTTTGATGACTGGCGCTTCCTCGGTGGAAGTGGCCAATTGATTTAAATCGGTGCTTTCGGCCGTTTGGCTGGAAACCTCCAGGTTGTCCGCTTCCGCTTCGGCTTCCGCCTGTTTCTGGGCATCCTGGATGATGTCCTCCATGCTGTTCGCCTTGGAGTCCAGGTTGTTGATTTTGTCGAGAATCGCCTTCTCGGAGGCGATCATCGGCGACACCTCGAGCTTGGTGATGCGCTTGACGTCATCGATGGCGAGGACGTTGAGCGGATCCACCATCGCGAGATAAAGGCGGTTACCCAGACGGGAAACAGGAAGGACTTTGTGATTAAGCCCGATGTCGCGGGGCAGGAGTTCCGAAATTTCCAGTGGAATCGAGGCGCGCGCGAGGTTGACGGGCGGCGTGTTCAGGACGCGGCCCATCGAGACCACCATATCCTGCTCGGTGACCAGCGCTATTTCCAAAAGCAATTTGTGGAGGCGGGTTCCCTCCTTCTTTTGCACCGCGATCAAATCGTCCACCTGCCGGGTCGTGAGCAATCCGTCCTCGATCAGCGCGTCGGCAATTCGTTCGCCAAATGATTTAATGGGAGGCATAGACGGTTTAGCGGAAAACTTTTCGCAGTACTTTCACGATGTCCATGGGCGGCGACATGTACCAAATAATGCGGTTGGGCGTGGCGCTCTGGATTTCCTGAGCGGCATGTTTGTTAAAAGGATTGACGGTGGCGACCATGATCGATTTGCTCATGCGATCAAACGGCAGAACGCACCACCGCTGGCAGACCGCGCGGGGAAAGCCGCGAGACAGTTCCATATCCACGTCGTATTTCTCTATGGGCAAATATCCCAGGCGCGTCCGGTCCAGAATCAGCTTGAGTGACTTGTCGATTGGGGTGATTCCCTTTTCCGCCAGGAGTTGAATAAAGGGATTGGAGATCTTTTCACCCGGGAGGTTGGCACCGGGAGTAGTCCAGCACACCTCAAAATCGCCCGCGGAAATAATCTTACTCTCGACGAAAACCTTGTGCATCATTTGACGCCCATCATCGATTTGATTGTCGGCGGCCGGTTTTTTATAAAACGTGGTGCCGTTGGTGTTTTTGGCATTCAGATCGCCCTCGACTGGTCCGGCCTGCGCGGTCAGGCGGTTGGCTTTATTCTCAATTTCCGCCATGGCCGCGAGGGCGTCCCGATCATCGGCATCCCGCTGTAGAATGGTTTCGTATTCAAGAATGGCGGAAGAAAGCTGGCCAAGCTGGACGTAGGCATTGGCGATGCGCTTCGAGGTTTTGACCGCCTCGGTTGGCTTGCCCAGTTTGAGGTAGGCTTCCTTCAGAATTTCGAGCGATTGGTAGTCCTGGGGTTGCGATTGAGTGATCGTTTCGAACATCTCAATCGTTTGCGCCAACTGGGCTTCCTCGCCTGGATTTAGTGTGCTGACCATCGAATTTTCCAAATACGAGACAACTTTTGTCTCTGAATCGTCTTCCGTTCTAAACTTCTGCAAGTTTGCGAAATCCAAAAGCAACTTAGCGGCCATTTTAGCAAATGGACGAATTGCTTTTGATGATGAGAAATCCCAATCGAAGGAATTCCAGAAAGAAGTCGGAGCTCAAATGCCAAAACCGAGCAGCGCCGAGCGGGAAATATCCTCCAGTGGAAAGGGTATCAAGCCTTGGGCGTGAACCCGAGAATAATGTCGAAACGGGCGGCTAGCTCATTGGCGTGCGAGTTTTTCATCGGCGAAAATGGAATGATCACAGATTTTTTTGCCTGCTCGTCTTCGATCCCATTGAGCACGCCATCGCGTTCATTCTGGGGCTCACCCGCCACGTAGCATTGGGTGGTAAATTTTTCCTGGCCCTTGGTCTTCACGGCGAAATGGATGTGCGGGGTGCGTCCCGGATATTGGACTGGTTTGATCGTGCGGAAAAAATATTCGCCGGTCGAGCCGGTCAAAAAGCGTCCAAAACCTTGGAAATTAGTGTCACGTTTTTTGCGGTCGGCGCTGGCGCTATGCAAGTACACGCCGTTCTTGTCCGTTTGCCAGATTTCGACTAAGGCGTTGCGAATCGGTTCGCCCCGCGAATCCAGGATGCGGCCGCTCAAATAAGTGATCTCGCCGACTGCGGGCGTGATGGAATCGTTGACCATGATCAAGTCGTTATCGGTGTCCAACGGGAGATGGTCTGGATAAAAAGGCCCTTCAGTCTGGCGCGGTGTGCGAATCAGGTCGCTCGCGAATGCGCCGGGGACACTGAAGAATAGAGCTGTCAGAGAGAGTTGCGCGAGAAAACGGCGGCGATCTTCACGGAGCTTCAAGGAAGTGTTCATGGAGGAAGAATAAAACGAAAAGCAGGCGGCATCGAGAGTTTTTATGGACGCAGGAAGAAACTCGACGAACTCTTAATTTTGATTCCTTTCATAAATCCTGATTTTTTGCCCGATGAGAAGGCGGTTAGGATTCAAACCGGGATTGACAGCCATGATTTCAACAACTGACAAATGAAACTGACCTGCCACCTTCGCGAGAGTATCCCCTTTTTCAATCACGTAGATGCCTAGCTCGTAGAACGCTCCTGCGGTAGCGTTGCTCTCGGCGAGGAAATACTCACCACGCGCAATTTTTTTCTCTTGGTGGCGGCGCAGTCCGTCGGAGTCGGTCGCACATCCGACGAAGAGCGTTCCCGTCAGGGCAATGATTACCTGGATTTGCTTTTTATTACTCAACGGATTAAAGAGGCCGCAAAAATTACCGCTTCTGCTCCATCCGCGTTTGGTCACGCGTAAGCAATCACACTGAGCAGCGCTTGGGATTGACGGGAAAGTTTTGTGAACAGAAGCGAAACGAAATAGCCGGAATGACGAGTGCCATCGCACGCCACGACGACGCCGGTGCAATGGACTTTTTTGGCGTCTGGAAATTGCAAGTCAACGGACATCTCGGTCCAGGCAGGAATGGGGTTTTTAGAGCGAAACTCGATTCCACTTTTTCGAATTTTGACCGCGTCAGCCGCCAGGGCCAAACGCGTCTGGGTGGAATTATTTTGAACCGAATTGTTGGACTCAATTTTTCTGGCGCTCATAGTTGGTTTTGCAAACTAGCACCGTTTGTAGGAGCGTCCAATTATTTCACCATTCGATTACGGCTGCGCCCCAAGTCAAACCCGCGCCAAACACCACCAACAAAACCAGATCGCCCCGATCAATTTTTCCGGTGGAAACCGCTTCGTCCAGGGCGATCGCCACGGAGGCCGCCGAGGTGTTTCCATATTTTTCCAGGTTTACGAATACCTGCTCGGGCGATACCCCGAGGCGTTCGCCCACCGCGTCGATGATCCGGCGATTGGCCTGATGTGGGATGACGCATTTGATCTGGGAAATATCGATCTCGCAGCGGCGCAATGCCTCCTGCGCGGCGGTGTACATGGCATTGACCGCGCTCTTGAACGTTTCCTTGCCATCCATCCGGAGGAAATGCAGGCCCGCAGCGAGGGATTCTGTTGTGGCCGGACAGCGACTGCCGCCGCCTGGCATCGAAAGCAATTCCGCTTTGGAACCATCCGAGCCCATGCACGCGGTAAGCAACCCGTGCGCTTGCGGGCGATGTTGCAAAATTGCAGCGCCCGCGCCATCGCCGAAAAGCACGCAGGTGTTTCGATCGTTCCAATTCACGATGGAGGAAAGTTTTTCGGCGCCGATGACGAGAACCGTGTCATAGGTGCGCGACATGATGAATTGCTGTCCGATTTCCAAGCCGAAAATAAATCCGGAACACGCCGCCTCGATGTCAAAAGCGGCTGCGCGGCGCGCGCCAATTTTTTGCTGCACGAGGCACGACGTCGAAGGAAACGGCATGTCGGGCGTGATCGTCGCAACGATGATCAGATCGATTTGGTCGGCGGAAACCTCGGCGCGCTCCATCGCGCGCAGCGCGGCTTTCGCAGCAAGGTCCGAGGTGAATTCATCCGCTGCGGCGATATGGCGTTCCTTGATTCCAGTGCGGGAGACAATCCATTCGTCCGAGGTTTCGACCATTTTTTCCAATTCAGCATTGGTCAAAATGCGGGACGGAACGTAAGAGCCAACTGCGGTGATGGAACAGGTGCGCCCTTCGAAATTATGCTGGGCGCGCGGGTTTTTGAATTTCTTGCTCATGCGGCTTTGCCGGGAGCCAAACGGGCATTTGCTTCGGCGATTTCGTTTTGGATCACTTGATTGATTTGATGCTGGATCGCTTCACTCGTAATGCGGATCGCGCTCATGATGGCTTTTTCCCGGGCTGAACCGTGCGCTTTCATAACATTCCCGTTCAAGCCGAGCAATGGGGCGCCGCCATAGGCGTCCGGATCCATCCGCTTTTTGATCGTGCGCAACGCATTTTGCGCCAGGACAGCACCCAGCATCCGCTTGGGGTTCTTGGTCAATTCTTCTTTCAGCCAGATCCCCATGCCCTTGGCAAAACTCTCGATCGTTTTTAAAACAATGTTCCCGATGAAGCCATCGCAAACCACGACATCGACCCGGTCATGGAAAAGATCGTGCCCTTCCACGTTGCCAATGAAATTCAAATTCACCTGCTTGCAAAGCTTGAAAGTTTCCAGCGTCAACTCGTTGCCCTTGTTATCCTCGGTTCCGTTGCTCAATATTCCGACGCGCGGTTTTTTGCATCCTAAAATCTCGCGGGAATAAACGCTGCCCATGACGGCGAAATGCAGGAGATGCAGTGGCCGGCACTCGACGCTGGCCCCGGAATCGAGCAGGACGAATTCGTTTTTTGCAGTGGGGATGACGGTGACGATGGCGGGCCGATCCACTCCGGGCAATTGGCGCAGGCGGATCATGGAAGCGGCCACGAGCCCGCCCGTGTTCCCGGGGGAGATCAATGCGTCGGCTTTCCCGTCCTTCACCAGTTCAACCGCGCGCAGAATGGAGCAGTCTTTTTTCTTGCGCAAACCCTCGACCGGCTTGTCCTCCATTTCGAGGACTTGAGTTGCGTTGACAATTCTTATGCGGGGATCCGCAAAATGGGATTGCGTCAGCGCGGAACGGATCTCCGCTTCCTTGCCGACCAAAAATAGTTCGGTGATTTTCGCATTGGCCTCCAACGCAAGTTTCACCCCATCGATGACCACCGCGCTTCCGTGGTCGCCACCCATCACATCGACAGCGATTCGCATAAATAGAAAGAGCGCAGAGGAACGAATCCAACCCGCGCTCCCTAAAAACGAATCACGCTGTCGCTTCGACGGTTTTGACCTGGCGGCCTTTGTAGAAACCGCAGGCCGGGCAAACGCGATGCGGCAGGGCGGGCGCGGCGCATTGGGGGCAGACGCTGAGCTGCGGCAATGTCAAAACGCTGTTGTAAGCGCGGCGCATGCGCTGGCGGCTTCGTGACGGTTTACGCTTGGGAACTCCCATAATATTACAATTTCAATTTGTTTAACTCGGCCCAGGCAGACGATTCTTCCATCTGCTTTGCGCCGTTTGAGCTTTTTGCCCTGTTGGATGGCTTGGTTTTTAATCCGCCACACTCCCTTTCGCACAACGGATGTTGCGGAAAGGCTAGGAGAATATCTTCGCGGATATAAGGCGTCAAGTCCACGCAATCACCCAGAACCTCCGCTTTGTCCTCTCCGGCGAGCGGCAAATGCACCGACCAGTTCTTAAACTCGAGCTTGCGCGAAAAAGATTTGAGGCAGCGCGCGCACTCGAATTCAACCGTCAAACTCAAATCCCCCTGCACCAGCAAATTATCGTCGAGCCGCTGGACAGTCAGTTCGTAATGCAAAGGATTTGCGGCATGGATCAATTCGTCCACTTGTTCCAATTCCAAATCCACGGCGGGCAATTCACCTTTTAGGGCAAGGTCGTTGTGCTCGAGGTGGCGCAGGTTAATGGTCAGAGGCATAAAAATTCTCCCGTCAATACAGACACGCCAGATCAAGTTTTGCTCAACTTGGCCTTGAGCGCCGTTTGCACGTGCGTTGGAACGAAGGGGCTGACATCCCCGCCCAGACGGGCAATTTCCTTCACAATGCGCGAACTGAGAAATGTGTAGGTGTCCTTGGGCATCATGAAAATGGTCTCCACCCGCTCGTTGAGTTTACGGTTCATCAAGGCGAGTTGAAACTCAAATTCAAAGTCGGAGACGGCTCGCAGTCCGCGCACCACGGCCTGACCGGACCGGCTTTCCACGTAATCCACCAGCAATCCATCGAATGAGTCGGCTTCCACTTGCGGCAGGTGGCCGGTGGCGCGCTTCACCAAATCGAGTCGCTCCCCAAGATTGAACAGGGGATTTTTGCTTTCATTGAGCGCGACCGCGACGATGACTTTATCAAAAAGCTTGGTGGCCCGTTGGATGACGTCGAGATGGCCGTTGGTCAAAGGGTCAAAACTTCCTGGGTAAATCACCGTGCGCATGGCGCGAATTTATCAGCGAGTCTGGGAATGCCTACTGAAAACTGAAACCTGGAAAGAGCGTCGATGCGGCATTCAGCGCCATCTGGCTCATCCAGCGAAGCATCAGGTTCGTTGCAATGCTGGTGTGGCGCTGGCTGCCGAGTCGGCCCTCCCAACTTGTATAAACTTCGAGTTTGTCAGTCAGTGGTTTGGGCGCGACACGGTCAAACCAGCTGACAAGTGCATCAGCGCTTTGGATCAAATAAGGAGTCAGCAGAGTGGTGATCACAGAAACAGCAACCGCGATTGGATAAAGAAATCCGCTCGTGACGTTCAGCGTGACACCTCGAAAGGCGGCATGTGTGGGCCGATGATCACGCCCGCGACGATGTAGCCGAGCACGACCGACTGCTTGAATTTGTGAAAAAGCACCGTCACAAATCCGGCCACGATCATGACCACTGCCAGGTCTTGTAAAAACGTGACGGGATGCCTGGAAAATTTCGGCGCAAACTTTGGTTCCCCACGGAGAAGTGGTCAATGATTAGAAATTTATTCCACGAAATAGCCTGAAAATTCTCGCGGCTTGCGGGAATGAAGACCGCTGTTATTTTCGCCGCGAATGATTGCTCGATGAAAACGCGAAAGGATAACGAGTGGCTTCTCAAACAAATTATCATCTGGGGCAGTTCGCTCGACGGCGGCTTCGGGGCAGCCTCAATGGAGGCACTGGAACAAAACCTGTCGTTCAAACTTTCCCACACTGATTGCCTTCATCTGCGGTATGGCCGTGATGGGTGCCTTTTGGAAATCCGTATTTTTTCCACTCGCCGGACCGCTCCAGAAAATTCTCCGTACCGTTACATCCGTTTTGCTGGTCGTAGGAGGATTTGGCGGAGTCCTTTATCCATTGAGGTACGTTGCCCCCTCGCAATTTCCCGCGCTGGTCACCGGGTTGTCGGCGTTTCTTTTCATCTGCAAACGGTTTCTCGACGCTGATGAGCGAAAAAGAGAAGGCGAAATTCTTGAAGACCCAACGAATAAAATGCCAGGCGGAATTCCTCCCATCCGCTTGAGGAGAAAATGATAATCTTCTCCCTCGCAAGCGTTTTTCCCTGCGAATCTTTGCGATTGTTATTGCCCGCTTTTCCTTGGTTCGCGTAAAAGAACCGCTCCATTATCAAAATTATGAACCAAATTAGATTCCTCCTCGTCGCTGTCGCGCTTTTTTGCGCCGCGGCACAATAACAAATTTTTGCCGTAGATACTCCTCCCCCACCTTATTTCCGGGATCTGCGCGTCGAAGTGATCGATCAATTATCCATCGCCAGCAACTCCGTCGTCGTGGACAAACGCCTCATCGCCAAACTCAATTCCGTCCTCAAGACAATCGACAAGAACACGACCAACACGCTGGCTCCGGGCATCAAGACTTTGGGACTCGTGACCAAATCGCTGAACCGGACTAGTGGATCTTCAGCCCGGCGCAAATAGGGTGAGTATTCCTGCGGGCGGGGCCAACCAATATACTGTGGCGGGATTGAGCGGCAGTTACACTTTCATCAGCACGGGTCGTACCTCGCACGTGTTTTTGGATGCGAGTACAAAACGGTGGCGGGCGACTTCAGTTTTAATTCTCAGGAGCAGGACGGAACTCGCACCGCAGTGATCTCCGGTACTTTCTCAATTCACTACCAGTAATTTCGGTTCCTTTCTCAAGGCGCGGATAATTTTCTTATCCGCGCCTTTTGTTTTGGCTGACCCCATTGACTTCGATTGCTTCGCAAATCTGTCGGAGGCCCGGAAAGAATTTGGAGGGAAAAAGGATTAATTTTTCTGTCCGCTCTGGAAGCGGGCCGTATTTTTGATCCTTAAACGCAATTTGAGAGGGCGAAACTTACCGGGCTGCCGCTGTCGGTTCCCCAGCGATGGAGGGGGCTTTAACTTCCGAATTTATTTTCCAAGGGACCTCATAAATCTTCACCGCGTTACGAAATCCTTTTACTTTTTCGGGAGGCAACTCGATGCACGTGGAGGCTAACGTGGGCTCGTCGCGTAGGATTTCGCGATAAGTTGCTTCGCCAATGATGATGCGTCCGCGACCCGATACGCCTTCCAAACGGCTGGCCAAGTTTACTTCGCGCCCAAAAACCGTGTAGTTCAATCCATGAACATCAGATCCCATCAGGCCCGCGATGATGGTTCCGGTGTTGATTCCGCTGCCGAGGGACAAGATCGGCAGCAATTCGATGGGCGGGTCGCCGCTGGCAATGCGTCCGGTATTTTGCGCTTCGCGTTTTTGATTTTCCACGGCGCGTTCCTCGTTGAGGGCCTGCATGGCGCGTTGCGAATCGATTGCCGCAAGAACACAGCCGAGAGCATGCTTGTCGTTCGGGGTGGGCGCGCCCCAAAAAGCCATGACGCAATCGCCGATGTATTTATCCAGGGTCCCGTTATGCTCCTTGATCTTGTCCGCGATGATTCCAAGATAAAGATTCACTGCCGCGAGGGTTTCGCGCGCCTGCGCGTCGAAATGCGCCTCGGCGACGTCGCCGGTAAGCTGGTTTTCGCGAACATATTCTTCGGCGCGTGACTGGTGCTGATCGGTCATTTCAGTGAAGCCCCGCACATCGGCGAAGTAAACGGTGATCTGGCGGCGCGCACCTCCGAGGGAAAGTTTTTTGAAGTTCAAAAGCTCGTTCACCACGTTGGGAGAAACCATTCGGGAAAAAACCGCCTTGACCCGCCGGCGCTCGTTTTGTTCCACACGGACGCGGTATGTCACCATTGAAACATGCGTCATGAGCATCGCGCCGATCACTGGCAAGACGAGCGGGATCCAGTAGCGATATTGAATGAAGAGGAAAAAACCGAGCGAGATGTAAGCCACAATCATCGCTATGACGACCAGAGAAGCGGTCAAGGCTCGCAGTTGCAGAGTCGCCACCGCAGCGATGATTCCCGCCAGGATAATGATCAGCAGCTCGATCCAATATGAACTGCGGTGAATCAACTGATTCGTGATAATGGAGTTGGCCACATTCCAATGTTTGCTCACCAGAAAATCCTTTTTGCTGAGAGGTGTCGCGCCTCGATCCGTGAGGTTGTTCCCGATAAGCTGCGAACCCACCACGACGAGTTTGCCGCTCATCGGATTATCGCCGGATAGATTCGTTTCACCCGAGACGCTGCGAAAGATTTGCAGGACATGGCCGTAATCCTCCATGCCCGTCTTTCCCCGTGCTTCGTCGAGGAGGATCGGCAACGCATAAGACATTCGGGTTAAACGCGGATCGTTCGCGGTAATACTCCAGTTGATATAAAAAAAACCGTCGTCATCAACGGGAATTGTCCGCTGAATGCCGTTCGTGGAATTCAAGATAAGCCGGCCCGGTTCGCTGATCGCATGATCCAGATCAAGGCCAAGTTCCTTTGCCGCCAACAGAATCCCCATATGCCACCGGCGGCCATGTTCTGCGTCATCGATAAAAGCCCGGGCCCGACGAAGTACCCCGTCGGAATCCGAATCAGCGACAATATCGCCGATGGCCATGGCATTGGTTTCAAAAAGCGGCGGCGGAAATACGCGCTGTAGTTCGTGGCCCTCGTTTTCGTCCTGAGACAGGTTTTTACCGATGGGTTCGGCCTCTGCAGCGAGGATAACATTTCCCGCCATGCGCATCTGCATGGCAAAAAAGTCGTCAGACTCCATCGTGGTGTTGTCCTGCATCATCACAAGGCTATCGAAAGGCCTCAACTCGCCAAAAATTACGTCGAAGCCAATTGCCTTCGCTCGCTGCGCGGCGAGTTCCCGGACCAGTCGGCCGTGCACCTGACGAGGGTAGGGCCAACTGAGGTTGTAGTTCGTGTCGGACAGAATTTTGACGGTAACTTCGTCGATTTTGACGAATGCCAGATTCGTAGCGCAAGGCCTGGGAAATCGGTTTGCAACCTTGACGCGCTTGTCGTAAGTCACCCATTCCAACCGTTCAAAGAAATCGAATTGCCGCTTAAACGCGGAGGAATGAAAAAAAACGGCCAATCCGATGATGATTATGCCGATATAGACGGGAATTGGCTTAACGAACTTGAGGTTCACGGTGACGGAGTGAAACAAAAAACCCAGAGCAACACAAGGTCGCTCTGGGTTTAGAAAATCCCGATCTGTTTACTTCAGCGAGCCGCGCTCACCATCTCCTGGCGGAATGATGATGTCGCCTTCAAACTCACCTGCACCAATCGTAGGAGAAATATATTGCTCGACTACGGCAACAGCAGGAGGAGGAATGAAATAACCTGGGCCCTCTCCTGGGCCCGACCCAACCGCTGCAATCGCATCAGCGACCTGTTTTTGATAAAAATCCAACAATTGACGGGGTGTGGGAATAACGTCGCTTCCCGGAGTCCAGGATTCGCCAGCGTTCAGGACGACGGTTTGCGGTTGATTGTCCACCATGGCCACGACCACCAAAGTGCCGGTGATGTCGGTGAAAGTAACTTCATATGTTCCATCCGCCCTTTTTTTCACAGTAACCACATAATCGGTTCCGCGAATGCCAGCCACGCCATTCGGCGTCTTGATCTCGTATTTCGAGGCTTTGGCGAGCTTCTTAACGTTGCCAATGATGGTGCCGAGTTGGAGATTAAGTTTGGTTTCTATGACGCTGTCCACTCCGGTGCCGGAATGGGTCAATTTATCCAAGCTCATCGTGGTCGATGGTGTGACGCGGACCACAGGACCATTGTCGCCCAAATCCAAATCAACAATGGATTCCGGCGCGGTCTGGATGGTGGCGCCCGATTTCAGAACGGTGCCGAGTTTCAGTGGCACCCACGCTCCGCCTTGGGTGGAATATTTGGCCGAGCCTTTGATTTGGCGAACTTTCGCTTCGCCTTGCTTCATGGTTTGCGCCTGTAAGTTCGAGACGGCCGAGACCATGATGAGCGTTGTGAGGCAAGCGAATAGCCTGCCGGTAAAATTTCCAAGTGGTTTCATAGTTTTATTCGTTAACAACGTTTGCCAGTGAGCATCAAACTAGGGAATTTGTTCCCCTTGTCAATTCTTTATCCCTCTAAATTTTTCAATTCTTCAGCGATGGATTGACTGGAAAGCTTTTGGCCAAAGACAGCTTTCCCAATTTTTTCCA
This sequence comes from Verrucomicrobiota bacterium, assembly GCA_039917795.1. Taxonomy (GTDB): domain Bacteria; phylum Verrucomicrobiota; class Verrucomicrobiia; order Limisphaerales; family CANJXF01; genus CANJXF01. Next base: position 11,976 of record JBDSIW010000286.1, read on the forward strand.
CCAGAACGAATTGAATCTCGCCGTGGCTGACCTTTTTATCAAGTTGTATTGCTTGCCATAAGCGCTTTCTTCCTGTGGCGGAAAGGTTAAGTTTCGTCGGAAGTCCTGCTGCCGTAAACAACGTTTCAATCCGCTTGGCATCCATCGACGGCAGACCAGTCGCTTTGACCGATAAATTGGCCGCCGCGACTTGCCCAATGGAGATGGCTTCACCATGAAAGAATTTTCCATAGCCGGATATCGCTTCGATGGCGTGACCAATGGTGTGGCCAAAATTCAGAGTCGCGCGTAGGCCCGTTTCCGTTTCATCCTGCGAGACGACCTCGGCTTTGATTTTGCAACAACGAGCAATCACACTGGATAAAAGCGACGGGGAGAGGATGAGCAATTTTCCTAAATGCCGTTCGATTTGGCCGAACAACTTCGCGTCGTGGATGATTCCGTATTTGATCACCTCGGCCAAACCTGCCCGGAGTTCTCGATCAGGAAGCGATTTCAACGCGGCGAGGTCGCAAAGAACCAGTCGCGGCTGGTGGAAAGCCCCGACGAGATTTTTCCCCGCCTTGAGATTAACGCCAACTTTTCCGCCGACCGAACTATCCACCTGGGCAAGGAGCGTGGTCGGCGCTTGCACAAAGCCGATTCCCCGCAAATAAGTTGCTGCCACAAATCCCGCAAGGTCACCGACCACTCCGCCTCCGAGTGCCAGCACGAAGGATTTCCGCTCAATCCGATGGTGAGCCAATTGGTCGTAACATTTTTCGACGGTTTGAAGACTTTTCGCTGTTTCTCCGGCCGCGACGGTGATCAACACGGGATCGAAGCCGGACGCATGCAAAGTTTGGATAACCGCCTTTCCGTAGAGTGCGGCAACGTTCCGATCAGTGATCACCACACAGCGTCTGGCGAATCCTAGCTTCGCGCATTCCCGACCTATTTTACCCAATAAACCGGGCCCGATCAGAATCGGATAACTTCGCCGGCCGAGGCTGACGGTTACAGTGCGCATCGCGGGACGATAGATTTTTCAATCGGCTTGGAAAACAAAAAACCCGCAGACGATCGCCTGCGGGTCGCGAAATGAAACAAATTATTCGCCATTGTTCCCGATGGCTTCAACGGGACAGCCTTCCATGGCTTCCTTGCATTGGGCCTCTTCGTCAGGCGTGGACGGCTGTTTGAAAACGTAGGAGTAGCCTCCATCATCATTCCGGGTGTAATTGCTTGGCGCCGTTTCCCGGCACAAATCACAATCGATGCATTGGTTATCGACGTAATATTTTCCCGCGATGTTTTCCGGATATTTGTTTGCGATATCAGCCATAGGTACTTTTGTTGCGGCGCAATATAGGTTTCGCCGCGGAAGGGTTTCAAGCGTTGATTTTTAGAAATGCAGTTTCAACTTTTTTCTAAAATCCATTCAGTGCGTCGATCAATTGGCGCAATCTTCCATACTGCCGGCGGTCGAATCCGAAGGCGATTCGCTCGAGGTTTAGAAAATCGTTGTCTTCCTTTTCCTCTGGCGTTGCTTCGATCCGGTGGAGTTTCGGCCCGTTGAAAATGTCGGCAAAGTCTTCATTCAAACCTTCAAGGGCGGAATCCGAGGGCGCCCGCTTCATTCGCAAAACCAATTGATCGGTCACCCAGCGACTCGAATGATAGTTGCGATAAAACCGCGAAATCCATTTTACCGCCTGGTCGGAGTCATCGGTAATTTGGTAAAGGTGAAGGTCATCGGGCGAAATCAATTGGTCGCGCAGAAGGTGTTCACGAATATTTTTGTCCCACGTTTTCCAATAAGTTCCGCCGGGCTTATCCATCAGCACGAGGGGCATCAACCGGTGTTTGCCGGTTTGCATGAGCGTGATCGCTTCGTAGCCTTCGTCCAGCGTGCCAAAGCCGCCCGGAAAAAGCACAAACGCGTCCGAGTGCCGAACGAAAGTGAGCTTGCGCGTGAAAAAGTATTTAAACGTGACGAGCTTTTTATCCTTGTCGATGATCGGATTGGCACCTTGTTCCCAAGGCAGGCGGATGTTCGCTCCAAAACTTTTTGCCAGCCCGGCGCCCTCGTGGCCGGCTTGCATAATTCCCGGCCCCGCCCCGGTAATGACCATGTAACCCGCGTCCGCAATTTTCTTGGCGAAATCCACGGCTTGCAGATATTCCTGTTTCGTCGGCAAGGTCCGCGCGGAGCCAAAGATCGTGACCTTGCGCGTCTCGTGGTACGGGGCAAAAAGCCGGAACGCGTAACGCAATTCCCGCACCGCAGTACGGATGACCCGCACATCTCCCCGATCCTTGACGTCGGTCAAAAGTTTCAGCGCGTTGACTATGATATCCTCGACATGATCCTGGTTGTAGCCGCCGCCTTTCAAGGCGATCAGTTCCTGAATGCGCTTCTTCAATTCAGGATCGACCGGCGTTTTCTCTAATTTTTCCATTTTTAAAGAGTAAGGAATTGCCCGCTGAACGCAACTTCACAGGAATTCCGAACCGATCACCGCCGGAAGCAATGATCTTTTGGAAAAAATTGGGAGTCCACAAGGCTCCCCCCTAGCAAGGTGCGCGACTCAACTCTTTAAATGGCCGCGAAATTGGCTGGCCACAAACCCGCACCCCATTCCGATTAGCAATCCGAAAAAGTGAGCCAGATTCGCAATGGAACCCAGCAGACCGGTCATGCACAACACCAGCCACGCCAACATCATTGTGACGGTGAATTTCTGGAGGATCAGCCCACTAGCCGGGTCGAGTTTTCCGCGCACCCAAATGTAGCCAAGCAATCCATAGATCACTCCGGACATCCCGCCGAAGGAAGGCGAGCCGCCGCTGAGCGCGGGAAACGCGGGAATGGTAATCGCGTATTGCGCGAAGTTCGATCCGCCTGCCGCCAGCAATACAAGAAAGATCAATCTCGAGCTGCTTTCGCGGCTTTCAATCATGCTCCCGAGATCGCGCAACCAAAGCATGTTGAAAAAAATGTGCACGAAACCGAAATGGATAAACATTGGCGTAAAGAGCCGCCAAACCTGCCCATGGAAAATTTCGGGCAACCCCTTTATCCATTCCACGTAGCCGCCATTCACTTTCCACTGGGTGATAAACAGCGCCATGATGCGCTCATCGCCTCCGCTGAATTTTAGGATCGCGACCGCAATG
>JBDSIW010000287.1:0-9279 GCA_039917795.1 Verrucomicrobiota bacterium
TCGCCGGAATGAAAGGTCAGGATGGTGACCCGTCCCTTTGCCTTCAGGCAGGCAGGAAGATGGCGGAGAAAAGTTTCCAGCGCCGAAAACTCGTCGTTCACCGCAATGCGCACCGCCTGGAAAACGCGCCTGATGGTCAGATCGCATTCCTCCTTTTGCAATCGCGGCAGAGCCGAGCGAATCGCCTTGGCCAAAGCGTCAGTGGTCGCGAAAGTTTTTCCGGCGAGAAGCGGCGCGAGAATGGAAGCGCGCGGTTCATCGGCATTTTCCGCCAGCAATTTGGCCAGCGCCTCCGCGCGCACTCTCTCCAGAAAGACTGAGGCAGGCTGGCCGCGTTGCGGATTCATCCGCATGTCCAGCGGGCCGTTCTGTTTGACAGAGAAACCGCGCGCGGGATCATCGATCTGCATCGAGGAAAGCCCGAGATCAGCGAGCACCAGGTCAACGCCGGCAATTCCCAGTGTATTCAGCGCCTGTGGCAATCCGGCGAAATTGCTGCGTTGCGACGAAAAAGTTTCCAGCCCAAAACCGAGTGCGCGAAGACGCATTTCGGTTTTCGGCAATTCAATTGGGTCGGCGTCGAGGCCGATCAAGCGTCCGCCGGGCTGGAGGCACTTCAGAATTTCTTGTGCGTGTCCGCCGAAACCCAGCGTGCAATCCACCGCGATTTCGCCGGGCTTGGGCGCGAGGAATTCAAGAATTTCCGCGACCATGATTGGTCGATGCGTCCCGGCGGGAGTTTTTCCGGAAGCCAGAACTTTGCTGACGGTTTCCGCGTAACGTTCGGGATCGTGTTCTTTGTATTTGTCCTCGAAGCGGCGCGGGTTCCTTCCAGAATAGCGCGGCCTCCGTCGATGGGGCAGAGCTAAATCGGACGATGATGGAGTAAAATTTTCGTCGCTCACAGTCATGAGATATAACCCGTGCGTCTAATTCTGGGAATGCTCGGCTCCAATTCATTTTTATCCGCGCTGCGCTCTAGAAAAGACTCCCATTCACGCATCCAGTTTTTTCCAACGCGCGTCCAGGCCAGCATGGTGTAACCGATCCCTTCTGCGTCGAACTTCAAATCGTCGCGCAATACCTTCACCTCTGCTTCGTAATCCGACGTAATCTCCTCCACCATTTTCCGTATGTTGGCGATGAGATTGGCAACGGAGAAGCAGCGGCCAAAGCAGGAATCGCCTTTGGTTCTGTCACGGGAGGGCAACACGGGCCCGAAGCTCTGCAAGCACCAAATCCGACCGAGATTTTTTCGACAGTTCGAGAGTTCGCGGACAAGATTTGTTGAGCGTCGCAGAAAGAGCTCAAGGCAGAAATGCGCCAAAATCTTTGATTGGCTTTTCTCAAGAAATCCTAAAAAATCCTCTGCGTTGCTCACACATTGACGGAAATAACACTCTAAGAATATGGCTGAAAAAATTGGATTCGTCGGGGTCGGTCGCATGGGCGCAAACATGGCTCGCCGACTGAAGGATTGCGGCTATGAAGTCGCAGCGGTCTATGACGTTCACGCGCCGTCGGCGATCGCGCTCGGCCAGGAATTGCAATGCGAGGTCGCGCCTGACCTCGCCACGGTCACGCGAATGTCTGATGTGATTATCACCGTCGTGACTGACGATAAAGCGATGAAAACGATTTTCAAGGGTGGCTTGCTTAAGCGTGCGAAAGGCAAATTGTTCGTCAATTGTGCGACCATTTCTCCGGACATCCACGTTTGGGTGGAGGAAAAATGCGAAAGCAAAGGCGCCAGTTCGCTGGAGGCGTGCATGGCGTCGAGTATCACACAAGCGCGCGATGGCTCCCTTTATTTGATGTGCGGCGGCAAAGAGGAAGTTTTCCAGCGCGCGAAGCCGATTCTCGAGAAATTGAGTTCATCATTGCGCTATATCGGAGCGGCTGGAAAAGCCGCTCAAGTCAAAGCGCTCGTGAACATGGTGATGAACATCAATACCGCTGGCCTCGCAGAAGGATTGGGCCTTGCCAATGCGCTGGGCCTGGACCTTCCTACTGTGCGGGAGGTTTTCTCCCAAACTGGCGCCAATGCGCGCGTCTTGCAGACCGACGGAGAGGATATGGAAAAGCGCGACCATTCGTGCTTCTTTTCCGCCTCTCATGCCGCCAAGGATTCCGGCATCGCGTTGAAGCTCGGCAAAGAACAAAGGTTGAACCTGCCCCTGGCCACCGCGACCAAAAAACAATTCGACGTGATGGTGAAAGAAGGTTTGGGCGAACTCGACAAGTCTGGCATCGCCGAGCTCACTTTCAAAGGGCGGCATTTGCAAAAATAAAGACCGGGAAATTTTTGAGCGGAAAGGGCGGCTGAACATGGCCGCCCTTTTGTTTTTTTAAATTGCCTTAATTCTGTTAATTCTCTCCGGATGCCATCGCACAAAATAACCCGAACCTGGAAACAGAAGGCGATCGGCGCGATTCCATTCGGCCTGGGCCAGACAAAGCCGCAGCATTTCCGCGACATGGCGCGCGTCGTCTGGAAGAACAAAGACAATCTTGGCTATGCCTACAAAGTTCTGACCAAAGGTGTCTGCGATGGCTGCGCGCTTGGAGTCGCGGGTTTGCACGATTGGACGATCAAAGGAACCCACCTGTGCATGACGCGGCTGAATCTCCTTCGCCTCAATACCATGCCTGCGCTTGATGTTTCCTTGCTCGAAGATGTTGAAAATTTGAAGAAGCTGGACAACGCGCAGCTTCGTGAATTGGGTCGCTTGCCGTATCCGATGTTGCGCGAAAAGAACGCCAAAGGTTTCCGCCGCATCTCGTGGGACGAAGCGTATTCGCGCATCGCCAAAAAAATTCGGGCGAGCACACCGAAACGTTTCGCTTTCTTCATTACTTCACGAGGTGTGACCAATGAAATTTATTACATGGCTCAAAAAGTCGCGCGCTTTCTCGGGACAAACAATGTCGATAATGCCGCGCGGCTTTGTCATTCCCCCAGCACGGGCGCGATGAAATACGCGCTCGGCGTTGCGGCAACGACGTGCAGCTACAAGGATTTTTACGGAACGGATTTGATTATTCTGTTCGGATCAAATCCCGCCAACGACCAACCGGTTACGACGAAATATTTTCACGAAGCGAAAAAACTCGGGACAAAAATCGTGATGGTGAATCCGTATCGCGAACCTGGAATGACGCGGTATTGGGTTCCCTCCAGCGCGAGCAGCGCGATTTTTGGCACCGACCTGATGGACTATTGGTTCCCCGTTTCGCAAGGCGGCGACATCGCTTTCATTTATGGCGTCCTGAAAATCCTGATTGAAAACGGCTGGTATGACAAAAATTTCGTCGAGAATTTCACCCGCGGCTTCGATGAACTTAAATTAATAATTAAAAATTTAGAATTCAAAATGCTGGAAGAACAATCCGGCCTTTTGCGCGAGTCGATGCAGGAATTTGCCGAGCTGATTCGCGACGCGAAAAATGTCGTGCTCGTCTGGAGCATGGGAATAACGCAACACGTTTATGGCGGCGACGCAGTTTCCGCCGTGCTGAATCTCGGTTTGATGAAGGGTTATGTCGGTCGAGACAAAAACGGACTGATGCCGATTCGCGGGCATTCCAGTGTGCAGGGGGGCGCAGAGATGGGCGCGTATGCGACGGCGTTTCCCGGCGTGAAACCGGTGAATGCCGAAAACGCCAAAGCGCTTTCCGAACACTACAATTTTCCGGTTCCAGATTGGCCGGGAATGCCCGCGACAGAAATGGTTGAAGCCGGAGCGCGCGGTGAACTCGATTTGCTTTATTGTCTGGGAGGGAATTTTCTTCGCACCTTGCCCGACCCGGCCTATGTGGCGAAAGCGATGGCGAACATCCCGATGCGCGTGCATCAAGATATTATTCTCACCGACCAGATGTTCATCGAAGCCAGGGAAGAGGTCATTTTGCTGCCGGCTAAAACGCGTTACGAACAGGACGATGGCGGAACTGAAACGATCACCGAACGCCGCATCGCTTTCTCCCCGGAAATTCCGCGGCAAGTCGGCGAAGCGCGTGCCGAATGGAAAATTTTACGCGAACTCGCTGCCGCTACTTTTCCCGAACGCGCGCACTTACTGAAATGTGAAACCGGTCAGGCGATGCGCGACGAAATTGCCCGTGTCGTTCCGTTTTACGATGGCTTCCAACATCTGCGCAAAACCGGCGACGCCTTTCAATACGGCGGCCCGCATCTTTGCGCCGACTGGAAATTTCCGACGCCCGATGGTAAAGCGCATTTCAAAGCCGTCTCGCTCCCGAATCTCGACCGCGCGCCCGACCAATTTGAAATCAGTTCGCGGCGCGGCAAACAATTCAACACGTTGATTTACGCCGAGGTTGATCCCATTACCGGCGCGGCGCGCGACGCGATTTTCATGAATCCCGAGGACGCTGCGAAACTGCATCTCGCCAATCAGGACCGCGTCGCACTCGTCAACGATTTTGGCCGGATGGAAGGGAAAATTTTCTTTGCACCGATTGCGCGCGGCAATTTGCAAGTCCACTGGCCTGAAGGAAACGCGATCATCCGCCGCGGGGTTTACGATGCAGTGGGCGGCGTGCCGGATTACAACGCGCAAGCGCGGGTGGAGAAAATTTAATCCCCGTCATTGCCAATTGATTCCGTTGGGCAAGATGTCCGCGCTTCTTCGGCCAATTCAATTTCTGCGTTCGTTGTCGGCTGCCGCTGGACGTAAGTATAACCGCCCTCATCATTTCGTTTGAAAATATCCGGAGCGATATTGCGGCAGAGATCGCAATCAACACATGAATTATCCAGGTAGAATTTTCCGGGGACATTTTCGAGAACCTTGTAGTTTTTATCAGCCATAATTTTTCCTTTCGTTTAACGAAACCTAAACAAAACTGATTCTTGATAGAAATTCATTAAACGAATACATCTATGCATATTGTGAATGACTATTTGGCTACCACGCCGTTCGATATTTACGAGTTGTTCCTTTTCCATTTGGTGGTGAAACACCGCAGCTTTACCAAAGCCGCCGAAGTTGCGGGACTGACGCAAAGCGCAATCACCCGCCAGATGCAGGGAATGGAAAACAGTCTTGGTCTTGATTTGATTGAGCGCACCACGCGGACGGTTCGCGTGACTCCAGCGGGTGAATTTTTATTTCACGAATCCTTCAAAATTTTAGGAGACATCGAGGCTTCGTTGCAACGTCTTCGCCATGATTTCACCGACGCGCCCAAAGAAATTCGCGTCGGGGTTTCGCAAACCATTGGTTTGGCGTATTTGCCCGGATTCTTCGCTGCCAATCAAAAAAAATCTCCCAAAGTCGCTTATCGTGTGGCCCATCAATCCAGTCAGGAAATTTTGCGCGCGCTGGAGAACAACGAATTGGACATCGGAGTGGTTTGTCCGCCCACGCGCCTTCCGAGAACATTGAGAATCACGCACCGATTTGAAGACGCGTTCACACTGATTACATCGCGCAATGTTGCTCCGCCAAAATCGCCCAAAATAAAAGCATGGAGAATTTGGATGCAGGAACAACGCTGGCTACTCATCAACGAATCCTCCCACACAGGACAGCGTCTGCGAAAATGGATTTCGCGTCAGGAATGGCTTGTGCCGCCGATGATGCAGTTGGACAACTTTGATTTGATCATCAATCTCGTCGCGCTCGGCATGGGAACGAGTTTTGTTCCGATTCGTGCGCTCGCACTCTATGGAAACAAGCATTCGATTCAGCGCATTTCACTTCCGCAGCGATTCACTCGTGAACTGGTCGTAGTTGCGCGACGGCACCGAAAGCCAGCGGCTCACCTGAACGACTTTATTGAGAACATTTTGTTCTAAAGTCGACTGCAATCTCCGATGCCTGAACTGCTGGTTATTTTTTCTCCGCCGAAGCCGCCACAATCTCCGCCACCAGCTCATCGCTCGTCCATTTGTTTTCGGGAATAATTTTTTGCACCTTGCCATTGGCGTCAATCACCGCTGTCCGGACGTTGTGGCTGATCGATCCGGCCTCGCGCCAGAAAGTTTCCCCGAATTGCTCGGCGATGGCGGTGATATCGATCAGTTCACCGGTCAGAAAGCTCCAGTGCCTCGGATCGTAATTGAAACCTTGAGCGTAGTTCTTGAGGACTGCTGGCGTGTCCTTTTCGGGGTCAAACGAAATGGAGAGCAAATGCCAGTTGGTGGGCGCGTTTGGCATCGCCTTCAATTTGCGCTGCGTTTCGGAGAAGTTCTCGGAAAGGCGCGGGCACATTGTGGGAAACGGACACGTCGTGAAAATAAATGTGATGGCGATGGCCTGACCTTTGAACTCGCTCAAATTGACCGCCTGTCCGAGTTGATTTGTGAAACGATATTCGGGCAAAGGTTCTCCCACGTTTAACATTTCCACGTCACGAACTCGGCGGATGGTGGCGCGCGAGGGTAACTCTGTGGGCGGCAAATTCAGTTTTTTTACCTGATCGATCCAACCATCATCTCCCGTCACAATCATCCGAAACGAAATGGCGTCGCCCGGTTTCAAACCGCGCAGCTCATTGGTGTTTTTCGTCTCAAACTCCATGGTCATTGCTGCCATGTAGCCTTTGATTTCCTCATGCTGGATCAGGGCGCTTTTTCCATCCGGCTTGATTTCCTTGACCACTCCCTTGGCTTCGTAAATCTGCTGGTTTGTGCCAACTGATTTTTCCGTGGAGAATTTGTCGGGCGACTTCCCGCACGAAAAGCAAACCAGCGACAGCGCAACGACAATACCGTAGCTCAGGGACTTTAGTTCAAACATACCCGGAGAATTTCGCCTCAACCCGACCCGTTTGGCAAGCGGACTAAGTTGCCTTGCGACAGACAACAAAAAAACGGGAATAGAAAAAATTTCTCAATGCCATTTCGGCGGTCCCATTGCGGCCGCCGCGAGACAACTTTATGAGCCGCGCCTTGCCAGTGCTTCGCAATCCATGCTTAATTCCTGCGCCATGTCCACGCCGTCATTACCGAGCCAAAGCGCGGAAGATTACCTCGAACGCATCCACGAGTTGATCGAGGAGAAAGGTTATGCCCGCGTCGTGGACATCGCTTCCTCCTTAAAAGTGCGACAGGCCTCTGTCACGAGCATGGTGCAGCGCCTCGATGAACTGGGTTATTTAAACTATGAAAAATATCGCGGGCTGATTTTGACCGAAAAGGGCCGCGCCGTTGCCACGCGAATCCAAAAACGTCATGAAACGCTGGCGCGCTTTTTTTCGCTCTTCGGTCTGAACGAGGAAACCCAACGGCACGACATCGAAGGTATCGAACATCATCTCAGCCCTGAGACCGTGGAAATCCTTTCCAGCCTGGCGAAGTTTTTTGAGAACCAACCGGAGACGCTGAAGCGATTTTTGATGTTGCGGAAGAGCGAGAAAAAGTGATTTGAAGAAATCAATTTCTTAATCGATCTGAGCTTGTCCAATCAATCGGTCAGAGTCGCTCCGGATTTTCTCCGAAACCAGATCACCGCACAAGCAGTCAGCGCGACGATTGAGAGGATCGCTCCGGGCAATAAATTGGGGTCGTGATAAACAAGTTTTAGCTGGTGTCTCCCGGCGGGAATTTGAACCGCTTGAAAAGCAAGGTTTGCGCGCAAAATCTTTGCGGGCTGTCCGTCCACTGAGGCGCGCCAGTGATGATAGAATGTCTGCGATAAAACCACCAACGATGGCGTTGCGGTGTTCACGGTGGCATTTATCATCTGAGGGGTTACTTGTATTTCCCCAATTTCGCAGGATGTCTGATTCGAGCCAGTGACAAATGGCCTGGCCGATTCCGGCAAAAAAACTTCACGCCGCGGATCAAATACGTCGGACATGATTGCGGTAAAAGTTTTTCCCTCATCCCCAAATACGGGGCGCTGTCCTGCGCTCAACAGCGGCAGATAATTCGTTCGAGCTTCCCACTGGATCGGATTCGCCGCAGAAATCCAGGCGACCGAAAGAAAGTCTTTCAGACCTTCGCCGGCATGAGAGTTGGGAACGGAATACAGATAACTCTCCACCTGGTCGAAGTGCGCTGGTCGCAGCGTCATTGCGCCAGTTACTTTTGGAATGCCGTCGAGCAGATTCAAATTGTACCACTCCGCAACTCGTTTGATGATAAAATCAATCTTCAGGTCGTCTACCCTGCTGTAATTCAGAAACTTCTCTGCCTCGGGACTGACCATGATACGACTTTGGCCGAGGACCACCGGCGAATGACCTTTTGCCTGCCACATCCCTGGCGCAAGAACTGAGGCGGGCAGCGTTGGCGCAATTTTAGGACTGTGCGTCAACGCATCGATGGGCAAGGTTGCCAGCAGGATGGCCTGCAAGGCGATTTGGGTCGGGCGGGATTTTATCCAGCCCAGCAAGAAAATCCCCGCGATGACAATTACCATCAAGCCCGCTCGGAAAATCCCATTTGCAGCCGTGACGTTGAATTGATCACCAGCCAATGGATATTGTCGGGCGATTCCGAGAATGATCCCCGTGGTGAGCAACGCGGCGACTGTCAGGCTCAGAACCGTCCAGCGGGCCTTTTTATCCGGGGAACATCGTAATCGATCAATGGCTGCGGCCGCCAGCAGAGGTAGCAGAAAGGCGGGAAAGAGAGCAAACTTGACAGGAAATCGAGCCACGCCAACCAAGGGAATAAGGCGTTTCAACCAAACAAAAAGAATCGAGTTCGAACCCATTGCCATAATCCAGAAAAAGAGAATTGCACTTGCAATCACCGCGTTTCGGCGCGTGCGCGCGAGCAGAATGCCAGCACCGCCCAGTACCAAGACTCCGGTGCCAAGATAATAGGACGCGATAAATTCCTGCCCCTTTTGAAACCAGGTTCCCTGCGGCGAGCGATAGCAGTGAAATAGCGGCACAAACAGATTTGCCCAACCCCAACCTGGAGCGGACCAAAGTGTGGTGGCAAAATTTCGATCTCGTTGCGAATGCGCGAGCAGGTCGAAAAAGGGCAGGATCTGCACCATGACGAGGCCGCTAGTGAGGACGAGCACGCAGGCCAGACGTAGAAAGGACCGGAGTGGTTTAATTTCGCGTGACACTGCTGCAGTGAGCCAGAGTATCCCCAGGAAAAACCACGCCATTAAAATCAATTCGGGGGTGGCGGTGAGGATTTGCAGCGCGCCGACTAGAGACGCCACGGCAATCCAGCGCCCGCCTTGCTGCCATGCAACAATCACGCTGCCCACCAGCCATGGAAGCCAGGAAATGGAAGCGATGTAATTTCCCCAAACCAAGCAGGACATGGTCACTCCATTGAAAACG
>JBDSIW010000288.1:0-2553 GCA_039917795.1 Verrucomicrobiota bacterium
GGCATCGTTGCGGAAATGGTTGCCCCGCGCCTGTGGTTCGCCCCTCAAACCGTTGACGGCGCCTACACCAGCAATGACCCGAAGCATCGCCAGTACGCGATTGACCGCTCGCTCCGCTGCATCGACATCGGGAAAATTCTGGGGACGGATTTGCTCGTCCTGTGGCTGGCGCGCGAAGGGACTTATCTGCGGGAAGCGAAGAGTGGCAAACGCAGCGTCGAGTTGATGGCGCAGGCGTTTGATAAAATGCTGGCGCACGATAAAAAAGTCCGGCTCGCCATCGAACCAAAGCCGAATGAACCGATGGACCACGCTTACGTGCCGACGATTGGCCATGTGCTGGCCGTCGCGCATCTTACCCGCGATCCCAAACGCGTCGGGGCGCTGATCGAGAGTGCGCATTGTATTCTCGCTGGACTCGATCCCGCCGACGAAATTGATTTCGCGATGACCTTCGGCAAGCTTTGGTCGCTCCACTTGAATGATCAAAACGGCCTCAAATACGATCAAGATAAACCGTTTGGCAGCGCCAATCTCCGCAGCGCGTTTAATCAGGTCCGCGTTCTCGAACGAAACAAATACGGCAGCAAAGGCGAGTATGTTTGCTTCGACGTCCATCCGTTCCGCACCACGAAAGTTGAACATTGGCTCGCGCACCTGGACAACAGTCGCCGCACTTTTTTGAAGCTGGTGGAAAAAGTGCGCAGCTTCAATGAAACGAAGGCCAAGCAATTGATCGAAGATCGCGATTATCAAGCGCTCGATCAACTGGTGATCGAACATTTGCTGGGGAGGTAAGGTGCTGCCGACATCCTGTCGGCAGAAAAACTTATCTTCCAATCACCGTCGGTACTTTTGTCTTCGGAATCCCGGAGATTCGGCCGCTGGATATTGTCAGCGCGTCACGAACTGGCGCTGGTGTAATGCTTCATCGCGTAGCGCCAGGCCAGTTCCGATAACACGAAGCAAAAGACTGCGGTCACGACGAGCACGACCATTTCCCATGGGGACTGAATCTTTTGCGCGATCAATTTCGCAGGAACATTTGCCACCAGCAGCATCGGGATGGCGAAAGTGAAAAACGCCTTGAAGAATCCCTGGAACGCCGAGTCCGGCATGCGCGAGATGTTGAACAGATTGTAATAACCCCAGACGATTCCCTGCGCGCGCACCGTCCAGAAGCTGATCGTCGCGAGCAGAAACATCAGCGAGTAGTGGACCAAGACCCCCGTGACGCAAAGGAAAAGGAATTCCAGAATCTGCCCGGCGCTGACGGTGATATGGAGTTGCTTCGCCGCATAAGCCATCACCGCCAGACCAGAGGAACCGTTGACAAACCCACCGAGATCGACTTGCCGCAGTGAAATCAGGAACCGGGTATTGATCGGCAACAGCAGCATGAAATCGAGTTTCCCGGTGCGGATGAGTTCCGACAATTGCGTGCAGTTGACGAGGAAAAACGCCTGGAAAATTTGTTGAATGAAATGGCTCGCGCCGATCAACAGGACGACCTGCCATTTCGTCCAGTCGCCGATGTGATCAGTGTGGAGATAAATGACGCCGATAAAACTGAGTTGCAGTGCAAACCACAGGACTTCGACAAAAATCCAAAGGATGAAATTGGATTTGAACCCCATCTCGCGCACGACGGAATTTCGCCAGAGCGCTCCGTAGATTTTTGAGTAACGCTTGAATTGGGCGAGGGGCGAGGGGCGAAGATCGAGCGTCAAAGCTCGTGAGGGTTGATCGCTTTCGTTTGGCCCTCGGCCCTCGACGTTCGATTCTCGACTCATAACCTTATCCTCCGACTGCGGAATATTTTCGAATCCCCCGACTCCACACGAAACGAGCGAGAAAATAAAATAAACCCAACCAAAATGCCTGAATCGCCAATCCCTGCCAAAGCACGGGGCCCGTGGCTTGTCCCAAATAGACGCTGATCGGGAAGAAAAGAAGATACGGGAACGGGGTGTAATTCAGGGCAGCGGCGATTTGCGGCGGCAGAATATCGAGGGGAAACAAATGGCCACCGGCGATGTATTCGAAAGCAAAGAGGATGAAGATAAAGGTCGAAACTTCGAGAACCCAAAACGCAAGCAACGCCATGGTGTAGGACATGAGGAATTGCAACAAGCCAGTCATGATCAGTGAAAGAACGAACCAGCCGAACGTCTCCGGACTGGCGGGCGCGACGAGGTATCGGCGCATGCAAAAAATAAAGAGGCCCAGTGGAATGACCGAAACAGCCACAAAAATAAATCGTCCCGCCGTGAAAAGGCAAAAGCGGTAGATAAGGTAATCAATCGGTTTGAGCAGGAATTGGCTGATGTTTCCGTCCTTGATGTCAGCAGCGATTTGCCAGTCGTCTTCGCTCACCGCGGTAAGGGCATCGACAATCGTAACGAGCAAATAATAGGAGATCATTCCCGTCAGGCTGTAGCCCGCGACGTCCGAGCCGGACGTCTTGCCCTCGTAGATCTTTCTCCACAAATAAATCGTTGCCATCAGCGGAACGAGTCCGAAGGCCGCGCGGAACAAAAAGTTCACGCGATA
>JBDSIW010000289.1:0-7321 GCA_039917795.1 Verrucomicrobiota bacterium
CTTGTGTCGCGCGATCGCATTCTCCAGCAGGTCCAGCGTATCGGCGGGATGGCGAACGAGTTGTTGGAATTCGCCCGAGGCTCCCAGCCCTCCCGGGAGTTGGTCCCGGTGAATTTTGCGGCGTTCATGGAAAAACTTCTGGAAGAAATCACCGGCGAAGCCGCAACAAATTCCGTTCAAGTCAAAATCGAAAGCCGCCCACCGTCGGTGTTGATGCGAATTGACCCGGCGCGTTTTTCGCGCGTTTTCCACAATCTGATTCAAAATGCGATGGATGCCATGCCGACGGGTGGGACGCTGATTTTTCGTTTTCAGCGGGAAGACGCCGCCGTCCTCACGGAGGTCGAGGACACTGGACCGGGAATTGCGCCCGAGATGAAGGGCCAATTATTCGAGCCGTTCTCAACTCACGGCAAGCCGACCGGGACCGGCCTGGGCCTGACGATTTGCAAAAGAATCATCGAAGACCATCGTGGAAAAATTTTCACGCGCGCCGAGTCCGGTCGTGGCGCGATCTTTGGTTTCACTCTGCCCATTCCGTCCGCTTGATCCTCTGCACGTTTCATGAATCGCATTCGCTTACTGCCCGAACAGGTCGCCAACCAGATTGCCGCGGGGGAAGTCGTGGAGCGCCCGGCCTCGGTCGTGAAGGAACTGGTTGAAAACGCGATCGACGCCCAGGCCACGCGCATTACCGTGGAAATCCAGGCAGGCGGGCGCAGTTTGATTCGCGTGACGGACGACGGCTTCGGCATGAGCAAAGACGACGCATTACTTTGCCTCGAGCGGCACGCCACCAGCAAAATCCAGCGCGCGGAGGATTTGAGCGCGATTGCGACGATGGGGTTCCGCGGAGAAGCGCTGCCGAGCATCGCGAGCGTCAGTCGATTCACTCTCACGACACGAGAGAATTCTGGAATTCAAACCTCGAGTGGCGCAGTGGGCAACGGGGACAGCCTGCAGGCTGAGGTTTCCCAAGACGGAGGGACGCAGATTGTCATCAACGGCGGAAAAATTCTTGAGGTCAAGGTGGCGGGGAGCGCAGCTGGAACCAGCGTCGATGTGAGGCAATTGTTTTTCAATCTGCCGGCACGCCGAAAATTTCTGCGCAGTGAGGAAACCGAGTTCGCCCATATCCATCATTATCTTACGCTCGCGGCTCTCGCTTATCCCGAGGTTGCGTTCACTTTTTTGAAAGATGGGCGCGTGATCTGGCAATTGCCGGCCGCCAAAATCGAGGAGAATCACGAGTCGAGATCGCGCGCCCTGCGCGAACGGATGCGGGCCGTGATGGGCGGCGAATTGAAATTGCTGGCGGTGGATTTCACCGGGGAATTGGCCGCAGCCAGCGAGATCCTTCACGCAGAAAATCCGTCGCCGATCGCGGGTGCCTTTTCGCTTCACCTCTGGGGATTTATCGGCGCGCCCGGAGTTTCGCGCTCGACACGGGAAGATCAGCACCTCTTCGTGAATCGGCGGCCGGTGGAGAACCGCGGCTTGAATTTCGCGTTGATCGAGGGCTACCACACCGCGCTGATGAAAGGTCGCTACCCGGTTTGCTGTTTGTTCCTCGAAATTGGTCCGGCAGAAGTGGACGTAAACATTCATCCATCCAAGCGCGAAGTTAAATTTCATCACGAACGCGCGGTCCGCCAGCGTGTGACCGAAGCGATTCGCGAAACGCTTTTGCAATTTCACGGACACCCGCCAGGCGCGAATTCCCCGGCCCCAGTCGAGCGGCAGAAGCCCGGACGAGTGGACGCACTTGGAAAATCTTTCGCGGTGAATCCCGCGCCGGAATTTTCCACGCCCACGCTCCCCGAATTTCCTTTGCCGAAAAAACCTGCCATCGAGTGGCCGATGACGCCTGCTGTGCAATCACCCCTGAAGATGGGATTCTCCAGTTCGACTTCATTGTCAGCGCCCGCGCTATCTTCCATCCACCATCCACCATCCTCGGCTCCTCCGCACCCATCGCCTGACGCCTCCCGCCCTGTTCCCCTTTTAAGCGTTCCGCTGCGGCTCGTCGGGGTAATTGGAAAACTTTACGTCGTGCTCGAATCCGATCGCGGACTGGTTTTGATCGACCAGCACGCGGCGCACGAGCGGGTTTTGTTCGAGCAAATGATGCGACGCCTTGAGGAAAACGCCAACGCCGCGTCCCAGCGATTGCTGCTGCCGGAAACAATTGAGCTTTCGGCGAAGGACGGAAATTTTCTGCGCCAGCAATTGCCCTCGCTCACTCGACTGGGCGTTGGCTTGAGCGAATTCGGCGAACGAACTTTTCTCATCGATGCCCTCCCGCCTTTCGTAAAAGTCAGCGAGCCGCGCTCATTTATTCTGGAATTGATCGACGAGTTGAAAGCAGCCGGTCAAGGGGTGAACACATTGCGCCTTGGTGAAAGCACCGTCGCAAAGACCGTCTGCCGGCACGCGGTGAAAGCGAACGATTACCTGTCCCGGACTGAACTGGAAAACCTGCTGGAGGATTTGCGCCGCTGCACCATGCCCTACACTTGCCCCCATGGCCGGCCCACTCTGATTGAGATGAATTTTCGCGAATTGGAAAAAAAATTCGGGCGAACGCAATAGCTTGGAAAATCGGTTCGCCCCCGGTTCCAGGGAAAGTTCCAATCGTAATCGTCCAACAACGTGCTTCGGCCTTCGGACCGTTAGGCCGATTTTTGCTCGGGCGCGACCTCTTCCACCTTCGCGTTCTGCACGAGCAGATCGATGACTTTTTCGTTCTGGATCTGCTCGTAAATTTCAGGAACACCGTTCCGCTTTTGCAATTCCTTGATGAACTTATCCGGCGCCATCTGGTAATTCGCGGCCAATTGCTGCACCCGTTGCAGAACCTCGTTTTGTTCGACTTTGATCGACTCCTTCTCCGCAATTTTTTGAAAGAGGAACGACGCTTTCACCCGTTCCTTCGCGGTCGAATTGGCGGAAAGATAAATTTCATTCTTTTGCTGATCGATCATCTCCTTGGAAATGCCACGCTTTTGATTCTCGGTCACGATGTTGTAAACAATGTTGCGGGTTTCCTGGACGACCGATGACTCCGGCAGCTCGCAAGTGACTCGATCCAGCAAACCTTTCACGATCTGCTCACGAACGCTGCGCTCCTGTTTGTATTTGAGTTCGTTGGCCAGATCAATGCGGACTCCCTCGCGAAGCTTTTCCAGACTCTCCGCGCCATAGGCTTTGGCGAATTCGTCATTCAGTTCCGGCAGGGTCTTCTCCTTCACCTCCACCACGTCCACTTCGTAAACGGCTTTTTTGCCCTGCAACTCCGGCGTGACAAAGTCCGCCGGGAAATCAACATTCACGGTGCGTTTGTCGCCTGCTTTCGCTCCAACGAGTTGCTCGGCAAATCCGTGAATAAACGAGGTCTTGTCGATGTTGACCCAGAAATTCTTTTGTTCGGTCAGGCTTTTGGCGGCAGGCGCAATTTCCGTCAGCGGACGGCCCTCGGTCGTGCCAATGTAATTGACGACAGCAACATCCCCTTCTTTGAGCTTGCGCTCGGCGGTTTTAAAATCGGTTTGACGTTCGCGCAAAAGTTCAATCGCCTTTTCCACATCTTCGGCCGTCACGCTTCCGTTTTCACGTTTCGCAGGCAGACCTTTGTAGTCTGGCATTTCAAACTCCGGCGCCGTTTCGATCGTCGCGGCAAACTGCAAGGCCTGGCCTTTGCCAAACTGGATTTCCTCGATATCGGGATAACCGACGACATCGATTTTCTGTTCCTTGATCGCCTCGCGATAAGCGTCGGGAATCATTTTCTTTTTCACCTCGTCGCGGATGTCGGTTTCGTAACGTTTTTCGACCATCGCTTTGGGCGCTTTTCCCGGCCGAAAACCGGGCAAAGCCGCCTGGCGCTGATAGTTCTTCAGCATGTCCTCAAACGCGTTGTCTACTTTTTGCGCGTCCACTTCGATGCGGACCAACTTTTTGCACGGCGCCAGATTTTCCACTGTTACATTCACAAATTAACCTTTTCTGTAGATCGTTTTTCTCGCGTGAATTCGACTGCTATTCGCGCGAAATTCCATTTTCGCCAAATCGCGAGTGGGAGAACCTATTTAAGGAGAATAACTCCGTCAAACAAAGACTTCACAGCAGTGCGCCCTGCCCCGCCTGTAACGCGATGTTACTTCCCAAACCAAATACAGCTCATCGCCATGACGTTTCATCGATTTCAATTTTAACCCGATTGCGGCGTCCAATTTTTCAATCCCTGCCCCGTCCGCCAGCGTGGGCGCAAAGCGCCCACCGAAAATCACAGGGCAAAGTGTTTGAAAAACTTCATTAACCAAACCGGAGCGTAAAAGGGCTGCGTTGATTTCTCCGCCGCCTTCGCAAAGCAGCCGGTTCACGCCCCATCGCGCCCGAAGCCATAGAAGCGCTTTTCGAAAATCCAATTCGTGTTTCCCAAAAACGGCCACTTCGGCGCCGAGCTTGCGCAATCGCTCGACTCGCCTTTTCGGAGCCCGCTCCGTGACCAGAATAATGATCGGGGAAAAATGATGCTTGAAAATTTCCGCCTCCGGACTGACCGAACCGGCACCGCTGGCGATGATTCGCAAATTGTATTCCGACAACCCGTTCTTCACCCGCAATCGCCGAAACTTCGCCGATCCGGGTCCAAGGTTTACCGGAACCGAGTCCACCGTCCGTGCACCCGACATCACTGCGTCCGCGCCGGCGCGAAGCTTGAGTAAAAGATCGTGATCACGCGGGCTGCTGAAAGGCTCGAACTGGCGATTGGAAGGTGCGATTTTCCCGTCAGCCGTCGTCGCAATGTTCAAGTAAACGAAAGGCAAACCAGTCTTCGTTTTCATTTTCGTTTTTACATCCATTGCCAGACGACGTTTGCCGCAAAGTTTCCGTTGGGCAACTGGAAAGCTGAAGAATCAATTCCGATAACAAAAACCGCCAGCGGATTTGCCGTGGCGGTTCGACCAAGCCAACGCGATCAAGGGTTAATTTCGATTCCGGTCGCGATTTCCCCGGTCCGATCGTTCGATCTGCTGGCGGGGCGCAGGTTGCGAACGTGGCGGCTGCTCCTGCTGAACCTGTGGCCGGGGTTGTTGCTGGATTTGCTGCCGTTGCTGTTGTTCGCGCTGTGGTGCCGGGCGCGGAGCGGCTTGGATCACTTGCGGGACCGATCTCTCCATCCGTCCGTTGCGATTTCCGTTATCCGAAACGACCGCATCTGGCTGGCGTACCGAAGGCAGGGAGCGCTGAACGCGAGGTGCCGGAGTATTCTGCTGAATTTGGCGATCGGTATATTCCCGCCGCACCGGCTGGGGCGCGGAATTAATCGTTTGCTGCGGCCGGGTAATTTGTTGGGACCCGAGCGCCGCTTCGCGATCCCGCGGATTCTCGGCCACAATCGAGGGCGTCTGCCGTTGTGTCGGCGGAGCATATTGAACCCTCGGCAATTGCCGCGAGGCAGGAGCGAGACGAGCGGGTGGATTCTCTGCGGATGGAGTTGTGGTCGCCGCGGCGCTCTGTCGCCCAGTCCAAAGATGACGCTGGTCCAACGATGAATTGGAATGGCGAATGGCTGCGGGCGACGTGGACGTCGTGCGCGGGATAGCGGACGGAGCCAGTCCCGGTGACGGCGTGGCCGTGGCAGCCAGGGTGGCTTCCCGATGTTCACTGCGCCCAGTTTCTGATCTGCCCGACGAGGGGGCGACTCGCGGTGTGGTTCCAGGTGAAACCGGAGAAGGTTGATTCCGAGCCGCCACCGAAGTCGCAGGGTCGATCGACCCGCTGCGTGAATGCGTCATGGATCTTGTCCCCGCAACATTTGGACGAAATACGGCAAGGCTGTTCCCTTCGAGGCGCTCGGAGCGGCCGGCAGGATTCGAAGTCGCTGGCAAATCCCGCAAAGCCACGGTGTGAATGGGCGTGCGAGTCGCACGTGAAACACGATCGCGTCCGATCCCCTCGTTGATGATGGTGTTGTTGTTGCCGCGAATGTAATTGTTCACCACCACGCTGTTCTTATAAATCGTTTTGGAATGGGAGCCGGAAGCATAATACCGGTAAGGAGTGCGATCACAGAAACGGCCTGTCGGGATAAAGGTGTAAAAATCATCACGCAAACCAAAATCGAAACCGATCCCGACGTGCGAGCCGTGATAACGAAACCCAAATCCGTCGTAACGCGCCGCCGGCGGCAACGGAGCCCAACCGCAATAGTCATCCGTGTAGCGCCAACTCACCCAGGCAGGTCCCCACGTCGTGTCGGGCGACCAGACCCAACCGACGCGATCGTCGCAGTGCCACCGGCCGTAATGAAATGGCGCCCAGCCCCAGGAATAATCAGACTGCCAATACCAGCCGGACGAAGTGTAGAGCCACCGGCCTCGATCCGAATAAGGGCGCCAGTCGCGGTTGACGACCACAACCGTGGGTTGCCAGCAACGGCCATAGTCGGGCACATCAACCCAGCTTCCGTAGGGCGACAAAGTGCTCTCGAAATAATTGTAATCCACCTGCTGGGTCGGGGCCGGTGCGGCATCCGCATACGCCGGGGCCGAGGGTGTGACACCAGATGGAGGGGGAACCGGGCCTGAATCGTTAACATTCGCAACTGGCGCAGCAATTGGAGTTTTATTTTCAAGGAAGGCAGCCTCCACCGGAACCGACGGTGCGGTTCCATCTCTCGGACGAACCAGTGCCGAAATGACTGCTTCGGAAAGACCCAAATCTTTCAAATAAACAATTTCATCCACCGTCGGATTGTAGGAACGGCCCGATTTATTGATGTAGGCCAGGAGAACTTCGTCGCCAACATGGGATTGGGCCAATTGGATAATTTCGGGCAGGCCAATCGAAAGATTGGCGGGTGCAATCACAGCTTTGGCCGGGGGAACTTCTTCCGGTTCCGCAGCATTCTCAGCGATTGTCGGATTGGAAGGGCTATCGTCCACTGCGCTTTGCGCGCTGCTCTTCCCGGGCTGGTCCAGACAGCCGAGCAGCAAAACCGCGCCGCCCACTGAAAGAATTCCGCGCCAACTGCGTAATAGGTTCGTTTTCATTTGGTCCTTTTACCTTGATCCCAATCACATGGAAAAAGCTACGTTGATTTCTTCAGTTCGTCCAAATGATTTGGGTGATTAAGCTTCATCAATCGACTGTTTCAGGATGGTTAATATTCATGGCGCAGATTCGGCCGGAAAAGAGAAGCAATCGGGAAAAACGTTGCGCCCACCTGCCGAGTCCTCCAAATTAACATGGCTTGTGGAGAGATGGCTGAGTGGTTTAAGGCACACGCCTGGAAAGCGTGCGTAGGTAACACTAC
>JBDSIW010000290.1:0-9325 GCA_039917795.1 Verrucomicrobiota bacterium
AAACTCGGACAATGCACCATTCGTTCCTGCCCCAAATATTGAACGAAGGCGTTGCTCGTCGCGCCACTGATGACGGGGAGATGATCGTCATCGACCGGCATCGGCTTGTTGGGCGCGCCGCTCGGCAGGCGCTGGAGGTTGTCGTCGCCGTAAAGATGCGAGGCGAGGAGAAGTTGGCGTTCGGAACTCTTGCAGCTGGTGCGTCGCGCTTTCTCTTTGCTGCTGGCCAGCGTGGGGAGGAGAAGCGCCGCCAGGATCGCAATGATCGCAATCACCACCAGCAGTTCGATGAGTGTGAAGGCGACATTTTCACCCGAGGCGTCAAATAATTTTGGGTTCATCATTTCCTATTAGGGTTCGTGAACGATGAAAAATTTCGCGGGTGACGTTGCACCCACGCCATTCACGCGCACCACATCGTTGGTCAGAAATAAATTGTTGGTCAGCGCCGGCCAAAGTGAGGTGGAAAGCGCCAGGTTGGTCGTGGCGAGAACTTGCAGGCCGACGAATCGGTTGGAGCTGAAGGGAGACCCGTCCACCGTGCGGATGGTCAATTGAATTTGATTTGCCGAATTCAAAACCGGCGGTTCCAACTTGAGCCCCGGCAGCGAAAAATCAAAAGCAGCAGCGAACGCGGTGCTGCGCACGAAAACTTTGCCATCCGCAATCGCCAAGGAGTTCCAGCATTTGTTCGCGCCGTCGTTGTAACCCGGGATCGCCAGGAAACGCGCTACCTCAGCGTAGGAATTCGTGTTCGGCTCGGCCACGACCAATTGTCCGCGCTCCGTAATCGCGAGCAAACGGTTTCCCACCAGCGAAACGCTCCCGCGCCCGAAACCGTTGGTCGCCCATTTCAATGCGCCGGTGGCCATGTCGATGCAGCGCAGCTGGGCGTTTGCGCCGTCAGGTGTGAATTGTCCAAAGAGATAGCCTTGATAACACACCGGGGTGGACCAATGACTCTGCAGGGAAGAGTTGAACCAAAGCCGCGAGGGCGTGAAGGTTCCATTGGTGCTGGAAATTTTCGCCACCGTTGCGCCCATTCCGTAAAAGCCGGTGATGAACACCATGTCGTTGTAAACCACCGGGGAAACCGCGAGGGACGTGCTGTAGGAAAAGGGATAATTAAATTTCCAAAGCAGATTGCCGGTTTTCGAATTTAACGAAACCAGGCCGCTTTGCGTGGCGAAAATCACCTGGCGAACTCCGTGAATCGTCGCCAGCGTCGGCGTCGAATGAGTCATCACTTCATTTTGCGAGCGCCAGGCAGGTTCACCATCGCTGGCGCGCAGCGCCATCAAGGTCGAAGTTCCGCAATTGGCGTTGACGAAAATGAATCCATCTTCGAGCACCGGCGAGGCCGCGTTCTGCCAGGTGATGACATCGCCGCCGTAAATCGCCCTCAAATCCTTCTGCCAGATCGTCGCGCCGTTCGTGACATTGAGCCGCGCCAGCTTGAGGTAGGACGACAAAACATAAACCGAATCGCCATCGATCGTGGGCGTCGTGCGCGGTCCATCGTCGGAAAAACCCACGCCAAAGTCGGGATAGTCACCGTCGTCCACCAACGCCGTCCACAATTGGGTTCCGTTCGCCGCATTCAAGGCTACGCAAAAATCCTTTTCGACATTGTTGGTCGCGCGCCTGACTTGGGTCAAGGCTCGTCCCGCGCTCACAGAGAAACTGCACGGGCCATTGGTAAAGGAGACGAACCAAAGCGGGTTGGTGACTGAGCCCGTCCATTGCGTGGTAATGCGGTCCGTGGAAATACCGTCGCGACTCTGACCACGGAATTGCGGCCAGTCTGCGGCGTGAACGGCGAGGAATCGGACGATGGTAAGTGAAAAGATCGCCAGAGGAAGACTGCGTCTTTTCAATGCAATTGAGGCGCTCATGGTGACGGGACAATTTAGTCACCATTTTCCGGGATGCAAATGGGTGATCGCGAAGGCAACTAAAGTGTCCGCGATCAGTGGGTCAATCGGGTCCAGAAGTCAACCCGCGTTTCCCCTCTTCCCGGAAACGCGGGCTAAAATTGGATTACTTCTTCGCGGCATCGACGCGCGCCTTTTCCAGGGCGGCTTCAGCGTCAGCTTTCTTTTTATCCGCGTCCAGTTGGGCCTGGGCAGAATCTTTGGCTGCCTCGATGCGGGCTTTTTCCACATCGGCATTCACACCAGCTTGTTTCTTTGCCGCGCTCGCTGCATCATCCACCGCGTCCTTTTGATGATTAAGAGCATCCTTGGTGGCTTCTTTGTTGTTTTCGATCGCTTCTTTGTCTTTGTTGCAGGCGACCAGGGCGAAGGAAGCGAGCAACACCATTAATGTTTGTTTCATATGATCAAGTGTTAGGCTCGGGCCGATTTCGCGACAAGTGGCCTTGGTCTCATTCGTGGCATCGGTAGTTGGGAGGGCGCCCGTTCCAGTTTTCGCCGATGGCAGATGAGGCAATCTCCTGATTCAATATCCCTGGCGAATCAAAAAATACATCACAGCCAGCAACACGAGGCAGGAGACGCTCATGCCAAACGCCGACGCCACAAAATAAGAAAGGCCCACCATGATGATTCCGCCGAACAGCGGAATCATCGAACGCTGCTTCTTGCCGTAAATAAAAAACCCGGTGCCAATCGATCCCCAGATCAAGGAAGCGACGAGCGTGTTGGCATTCACAAAAAGATTAGGGATGGACGAATTTTTGGATTTTGCTTATTCCGCCGGAACGTATCGCGGCTTGGCGGGATTCCAATTTGGATTCGGCAACATCATTTCTGCGCCGACATTGCGACGCCAGAGGTCCAGCTTCGCCGCCAATTGCGCCGCCTTCGCTGGTTGCGCCTCGGCCAGGTCCTTCGTTTCGCCGATGTCCTCACGCAGATTATAAAGTTCCCACCGACCATCCTCGTAAAATTCGATCAGCTTGAAGTCTCCTTCACGAACGGCTCCGCCCGGCGCGCCGCCTTGATTCGGATAATGCGGGTAATGCCAGAAAATCGCTCGCGGACGCATCGCGCTGTTCTGCGCCAGCAACGGCAGGAGACTTTGTCCATCGACCGGCTGATTTGTGGAAATCGCTACCCCGGCGATTTGCAAAAGCGTGGGAAAATAATCCACGCTCGTCGTCACGTTGGTTTGCACGGTCGCGGGATTCACCACGCCGGGCCAGCGCACAATCAGTGGCACGCGCACGCCACCCTCGTAAAGATAACCTTTGCCCGCCCGCAAGGGCAGGTTCTGTGTCGCTTTCACCGAGCGTTTCCATTCGCGCACATGCAATCCGCCGTTGTCGGACGTGAAAATGACGACTGTCTTTTGGTCCAGTTTCAATTCGTCCAGCTTGGCGAGCAAGCGGCCAATCTGGGTGTCTGCGCTCTCGATCATGGACGCGTAAACCGCGTTGGTGTGCGATGCGGTCGGGTCGATCCTCTTCTCATATTTCTCGACCATCTCCGCGGGCGCGGCCAGCGGAATGTGTGGTGTGTTGTAGCAAACGTAGGCAAAAAAAGGCCGGGCGCGATTTGCGTCGAGGAATTTCAAAGCTGCCTCCGTGATTTCGAATTCGCCTTTGCCCTCTTCCTTTGACCCCGGCATGCCTCCCTGCGGATTCCCGGCGAAGGTTGTGTCGAAACCCTGCTCCATCGGCTCGAAACCTTTGCCGCCCAGATGCCATTTCCCGAAAGCGCCGGAAACATAACCCGCCGGCTTCAACGCCTCGGCGAGCGTGATTTCCTCCAGCGGCAATTGCTTGCGAAAATCCGGGCGCAACAATTTCTGGTCGTCCATAACCGCGCGACCCGGAATGAAATCGGTCAGGTGCAAACGCGCCGGATATTTGCCGGTCAAAATGCTCGCGCGCGTGGGCGAGCAAACCGGGCAGGCAGCGTAGGCTTGCGTGAACTTCATTCCCTGCGCCGCCAACGCGTCCACGTTGGGCGAGCGATAAAATTTGCTGCCGTAACAGCCAAGGTCGGTCCAGCCCATATCATCCATCAGGATAAAAAGAAAATTAGGACGGGTTGGCTCGGCGGCAAAAAGGGGCGCCGACCCGACAAGGAAAAAGAGGAGAAGCCGGGAAGCGAGATTCATGCGTGCCGAAAATTCGCAGAATCAAACCGCGACGAAAAGAAAAAGGTTCGCAAACCCGCTGGGCCCTTTGCGGTCGAGCGGCTTATTTTCACTGGCGTCTGGCGTCATAGAAGTTTTCAAAACAAAACTGACAATTGGAAAAGAGCCCGTAAAGTTCCGTGAACTTTTCATGAATCAATTCTTCAAAAGCCGGGTTGGATCTGGAGCTTGTCCACGAGCTTTCGTTTTTTTGCTCTTCGTATCCTTGGCTTTCCCGGCTTTAGCCTCCGATTGGCCGCACTGGCGCGGGCCGCAGCGCAACGGCATTTCAGAGGAAACCGGCTGGCTCGACACTTGGCCGGCAGACGGCCCGCCCATTGCCTGGAAAGCCTCGGCAGGTTTGGGTTTCTCCTCGTTCGTTATCGCGGATGGTCGCATGTTGACGCTCGGCCACGCGGACGGGCAGGACACGGTCTGGTGTTTCGAGTCCGCCTCCGGAAAAGTCCTTTGGAAACATGCTTATCCCTCCGATCTGGGAGATAAATTCTTTGAAGGCGGCACGACCGGCACGCCGACGATTGACGGCAATCGCGTCTTCACCATGAGCCGTTGGGGCGATATATTCTGCTTTGAGGTCGCAACTGGAAAAATTGTCTGGTCGAAGAACATTCAAAAAGAGACCGGCTTGCGCATCCCGGACTGGGGATTCACGGGTTCGCCGCTGGTCCACGAGAGCTTATTGGTTTTAAATGTGGGCGATGCAGGCGTCGCGGTGGAAAAAGCGACGGGAAAGCTGGTCTGGAAATCGGCAGACAAAAAGGCTGGTTACTCCACGCCGTTTCCCGTGCAGTGGGAGGGGCAATGGCTCGCGGTGATCGGCGACGGAAACTCGTATGTCGCCGTGCAAATGCGCGATGGCAAGGAAGCGTGGCGGATCCGGTGGATCACCGAATACGGCGTCAATGCGAGCGATCCGATCATCGAGGGCGACAGGATTTTTATTTCCTCGGGTTACGGAAAAGGGGGCGGGTTGTTCAAGATCGGGGCAAGCGCTCCAGAACAGCTTTGGAAAACAAAAAAACTTCGCACGCAATTGAACCCAGCCGTTTTGTTCAAGGGTCACCTTTACGGCGTCGATGGCGACACCACTGAAAAGGGCGCGCTCAAATGCCTGGAGTTTGCCACCGGCGACGAGAAATGGGCGCAACCGGGCTTCGGTTCCGGCGCAATCACGATCGCAGATGGCAAACTGATTGCGCTCAGCGGCACCGGCGAATTAATGATTGCGCCAGCCAATGCGACGGAATTCAAACCGACCGCCCGTGCGCAGGTCTTGGGTGGGAAATGCTGGACGGCGCCGATCCTGGCGAATGGCCTGGTCTATTGCCGCAACAGTCGCGGCGAAGTGGTGGTGGTCGATTTGAAGAAAAAGCAATGAGCCAAAATTTATGAAGCAAACCCGCCGACATTTTCTCAAAACCAGCGCAGCGGCGACGATTGCGTTCAACGCCGTGCCGCTGCTGGGCACCGATCCCGCGCGAAAATATCGCACCGCGTTGATCGGCTGCGGCTGGTGGGGTAAAAATATTTTGAAAGAAGCGTTGGCGAGCCAGCGTGTGAAAGTCGTCGCGCTCTGCGATGTCGATGCGAACACCCTGGAAGTGGCTGCCGACCAGATCAACGATTTGAGCGGCGACCAGCCCAAGACTTACAAAGATTTTCGCGAACTGCTGGAGAAGGAGAAGCCGGAAATCGTCATCATTGCCTCGCCCGATCACTGGCACGCCTTGCAAACCATCGCGGCGCTGAAGTCAGGCGCGCACGTTTTCGTCGAGAAACCGACGGGGCACACCGTGAACGAAAGCCGCGCCATGCTGCACGCGGCACGTGAAAGCGGGCGCGTCGTCCAGGTCGGCCTGCACCGTCGCATCGGCCCGCATCACGTAAGCGGGATGAAGTTTCTCAAATCAGGCTCTGTCGGCGGTGTGGGAATGGTGCGGCTTTTCGCGGATGGCGGCGGCGGCAGGGAGAATCCCAATCCCAACAGTGCTCCACCCGAGGGCATGGACTGGGATATGTGGTGCGGTCCGGCTCCCCTGCGCCCGTTCAACTCGAAGATTCATCCCGGCGGCTGGCGCCAGTTTCTCGATTACGGCAACGGCCAACTCGGCGATTGGGGCGTTCATTGGCTCGACCAGGTGCTGTGGTGGACCGAAGAGAAATATCCGCGCCGGGTGTATTGCACCGGTGGGAGGCCGATTCGCGGCCCGGCCGTGCTCAATGAAAAGGAACAGACAACCGATGCGCCAGATCACCAGGTTGCGGTTTACGAGTTCGAGAAATTCACCTGCGTTTGGGAGCACCGGCAATTCGCTGAGAATCACGCGGAGAAACACAGCATCGGTTCCTATTATTACGGAACGAAAGGCACTCTGCATATCGGGTGGCGCGATGGCTGGACTTTTTATCCGGCAAATTCGAGGGACAAAATCATCCACGAGGACGCGCAATTGCAGGAACCTGACGGGCACAATCTAAAACTGCTGTGGGCGGATTTTATCGAATCCATGGCGAGCAAAACCAAAGCGGTGGCAAATATTGAGGTCGCGCATCGCTCGTCGGTGTTGCCATTGCTCGGGATGATTTCGTGGCGCGTGGGTCGGAGCATCAATTGGGACGGAGCCAAGGAGGAAATCACCGGCGATGCAGAAGCGAGCCAATTGATGAGCCGGCCGTATCGCGGCCCATGGGTTTATCCGAAGGCGTGATGAAGATGCTTGCAGAATGTCGTAGCCGGAGGGAAACGCGCGCCCTCGCGGTGAGCGGTGAAACAGGTTCACCAATCGTGCAGCGCGCTGATGGTTCGCCGCTCAATCGACAAGCGGACCGGCGAAAAATCCTTTTCGGAACAGGGCGGCGGAGTTTTGGGCGCGAGATCCTTGGCCACGTTTTTCTCGTCCCGGCCGGATGATACGATGAGTTTTGGTTCCGAGCGGATTCCATTTTCATAAGTTTCTCCTTAAATGGTCGCAGCTTCACGAACTTGAACGGGAGGCTGTGCTAAAAACCTATAAATTTTCGGCCTTCGACGGCAATGGGAAGAATCCCGCCTCGCGGTCTCAGGGAAATTGTTACCTCGATCCAGCCCGCCGGCTTTGAATTGACGGCGACGGTTGAAAGTTCGTTGAACGCC
The DNA here is from genome assembly GCA_039917795.1 of Verrucomicrobiota bacterium. GTDB lineage: Bacteria > Verrucomicrobiota > Verrucomicrobiia > Limisphaerales > CANJXF01 > CANJXF01. Next base: position 7,259 of record JBDSIW010000290.1, read on the forward strand.
ATTACCTTGGTTGATTACGAGAGGCAATTACATCCTGGAAAAAGATCAACTTTGGGAGCTGGCCGGAACCCACATCGCCATCGTCGGAGTGGGCAAACACCTGACCCATTTCAAGCACTCCAAAACTCTCGATCAGAAACGGGTCACGACCCAGATCGAGTCAATCTCCTGCCTACAGAAGTATTTGAAAAAGCACCACGGCAAACTGGTCAGGAATTCTCCATCGCCCAACCTCCCATCCCCGTCGAGGCAGCGCGCCTGAGCAAAATTATGGGAGCGGATCGATCCCAGCCAGCTTCTGCATGAGTGGCGCGGCAGCTGCCCGGAGTTCCGGAATCCTTCGGTAAAACAGAATCGCCACCACCACGCAAAAAATGCCGGAAAAAATGAGGGCGAACGGTGCGCCTGATTTTCCGGCCATCGCGCCAATGGCCAGGTTGCCCAGCGGCATGGTTCCGGTGAACGCCATTGTGAAAATACTCATGACGCGTCCGCGCTTTTCTTCTTCAACCAAACTTTGGAGGAGCGTGTTGCCGGAAGCCATCATTAGCACGCCCCCCAATCCAATCACGGCAAGTGCGGGCACCGCCAGGACTAGATGTCGCGAGGAGGCGAAGGCGATCGTCCCCACTCCCATCAAAGCCGCGCCCAGGGCCATGACATTACCCAGCCCGCGAATTTCCTTTCGCGATCCGAGATAACCCGCGCCAAGCAGTGCTCCCACTCCTGTGGCCGACATCAAATAGCCCAGCGTTTTGGCGTCGCCGCCCAGAATGTCCCGCGCAAACATCGGAGTCAGGACGGCGTAGGAAAAGCCCACCAGGCTCATCAGCGCAAGCGTGAGGAGCAGGGCGCGAATCGGTCGCGAACTGAATGCGTAATGAAATCCCTCCTTCATTTCGATCCACGGATGCTTGGGAACCCGCCCGGCAGGAAGGAGGGCAAATCGCATGGCGAGCAGCGAGGCAATGACCGCGAGAAAACTGAGTCCATCGATGAAATAGCAGGCCGCGACTCCTGCCGAGGCAATGATGAAGCCACTGAGAGCGGGGCCGACGAGCCGCGCGAGGTTGAACACGGAAGAATTCAGCGCGATGGCGTTGCCCAGATGTTTTCGATTTTCCACAAACGCCACCACCAATGCTTGCCGGACCGGCAGATCGACCGCATTGATCAAGCCTTGGATGAGAGTCAATCCCACCAGCATTTTGATATCGATATGATTGGTGAAAGTGAGCGCCGCCAGCGCAAAGGATTGGAGCATGGAAAGAATCTGCGTAATCACCAGGAGGCGATGACGATTCACGCGGTCAGCCAGCACGCCCGCAAACGGGGAGAGAAAAAAAATAGGCACCTGCCCGACGAAGCCAACGACGCCAAGCATCAAAGGCGACGAGGTCAAATGATAAACCAGCCAGAGCGACGCGGTCTGGGTCATCCAGGTGCCAATGAGCGAAATGATCTGTCCAAAAAAATAAAGGCGATAGTTCCGCGATTCCAACGCGCCGAAGACCCGTGGCCAATTCATGCATCATTATTATTCCAATGAAAATGATTTAGGCAATGGCTCGCGCGACCCGAACCGATTCGGGTTGAGAAATTTCCCCAGGAGTCTAAAAGATTTTTGTCCGGTTTGAACGTTCGGCGGGTCTTTAATTGAGAAAGAAGATGACAGAGAGCCAACAATTGCTCGTGGAGTATGCGAGGACCGGTTCAGAACCGGTGTTCCAGAACCTGGTCGCCCGCTACGTTGACCTCGTATATTCCACCGCCATCCGGCTGGTCCATGGCGACGCGCATCTGGCGGAGGACGTGTGCCAGACAGTGTTTGCGGATTTGGCCCGGTCGGCGCGCAGGCTTTCACCCGACGTGATGCCCGGTGGCTGGCTTCACCGCCACACGTGCTTCGTCGCCGCAAAATTGATGCGCAAGGAGCGTCGCCGTCAACTTCGAGAAAGGCAGGCCTTTGAAATGAATTCGCAACCCGACCACTCCGCGGCCAACCTGGCATTGGTCGCGCCCATCCTCGATGACGCCATCAACCAGCTCGGGGCGGAGGATCGCGCC
>JBDSIW010000291.1:0-2907 GCA_039917795.1 Verrucomicrobiota bacterium
CGCACGCGCCTTTGCCAGCAGGTCGTCAGCGAAGTGCGTGAGCACTTTGGTGAAAAAGTTTTTGAAACAGTCATACCTCGCACCACACGCCTGGCCGAGGCACCGAGCTTTGGAAAACCGATCATCCATAACGACAAGTACAGCGCGGGCTCAGCGGCCTACGAAGTCGTGACCCAGGAGTTTTTGAAACGAATGAATTGACCAGGATTTGCGAAGCGAATCCATCCTGGAAAATTCTTGTGGTTGAAAATTGCGCTCTGACCGTGGAACTTAACCCTCATATTTATGAAGAATCCCGTCGCATACCTCTTGTTCGCCTCAACCCTTTCGCTGAATGCCGCCGACTGGCCGCAATATCGCGGCCCAAACCACGATGGTTCCACGCCGGAAAAAATTTCACTTAAATGGCCAACCGAGGGTCCGCGGCAAGTCTGGAAAGCCGAATTGGGCGACAGCTTTGGGTCGTTCGCTGTCTCGGGTGGGAAAGCTTTCGCCTTCGTGCAGCGCAAAATGGACGGCCAGGATTCCGAGGTGGCGATCGCGCTCGATGCCGGGACCGGAAAAGAACTCTGGGCCTCTCCGATCGGCAAGCCAACCTACGACAAACAGGGCGGTGATGGACCTCGCTCGACTCCCACCGTGGATGGCGACAAAGTTTATTTTCTCGGCGCTTTTCAGATATTAAGCTGCCTGGATGCCGCGACGGGTAAACCGGTCTGGCAGCATGATATCGTGAAGGAATTTGGCGGCAAAGTTATCCAATGGAACAACGCGGGTTCCCCGGTGCTCGATGGCGATTTGATCTATGTGAACGGCGGGGGCGATGGCCAGGCTTTTCTCGCCTTCAACAAAAAAGACGGAAAGCTGGTTTGGAAAAGTGGCAGCGATAAACCGACGCATGCTTCGCCCGTCCCGGCCACGATCCTGGGAGTGCGACAGGTCATTTTCTTCACGCAAAGCGGATTGATATCGGCGGCGGCCGCCGACGGAAAAATCCTTTGGAAATATCCGTTCCCCTACGAAGTTTCCACTGCGAGCGATCCCATTGTCTGGAATGACATCGTCTATTGTTCCGCCGGTTATGGAGTGGGTGGTGGCGCGTGCAAGGTGACCAAAACGGCGGATGGATTTTCTGCGGCGCAAATTTGGCGTCACGAAGGTGCCACGGTGAATCATTGGACCACGCCGGTTTGCAAGGACGGATACATTTACGGAATTTTTGGTTTCAAGGATTTTGGCAAGGCACCGTTGCAATGCGTTGAACTCGCGACTGGAAAAGAAATCTGGTCGCAACCCGGTTTCGGTTCGGGCGGCGGGACCATCTTGGTGGGTGGAACGCATGTTCTGGTGCAAGGCGACAAAGGGCCGCTCGTTCTCGTCGAAGCGACGCCGAAAGGTTACAACGAAGTCGCGCGCGCGCAGCCGCTCGGCGGAAAATGCTGGACGATGGCGGTGGTTTCCGGGGGCAGAATTTTCGCGCGGAATGCAAAAGAGGGCGTTTGTCTGGATGTCGCGCCAAAAATTGCGATGGCGAAATAAGCTTTTATCAGCGGGGCCATCAAGACCGTTTTCCTTTTCGGCATTAGACCTTGGACGAGTCCTTAATCGGTAGGCGAACGCCAGCGTTACTTGGCACAGCCAGGTTTGGCTACCGGTTCGAGCGGCTTCCGCCGTCAGATTTTGGAACATCGATTCGATTACTGGTGCCAAAAGATTGTTCCTTTACACAGAGCAAATCCCACTTATTCTCGCGCTTTCCAAAACAAAATTTGAATTTCTATGCCCAAGCAAATTGCGGAAATGGTGATCGAATCCGTCACAATGGAATTGCCCGACACCAAAACCCTCCGTCTGAAATGGCCGGAGGGTTACGACATTGATTTCAAGACCGGCCAATTCATTACGCTCTACTGGCCGGATACCACCAATTACAAGCGCGCCTACTCGCTGTCATCCTCCGCGCTGGATCGCGGCGCATTCGAGGTCACGGTCAAGCGCGACGGGAAAATGGGCACGCGCATCGTCGATTGGGCGAAGGCGGGCGACAAAATGTGGGTCATCCCGCCGGTCGGAAAATTCCTGCCGGTTTACGAAGAGAACAAGCATTTGCTTTGCATCGCGGGCGGTTCCGGCGTGACCCCGTTTCGAGCTTTTGTTCGTGAAGCGACCCGTCGCAAATTACCAACGAAGATCACGATTCTCTACACCGTTCGGACGACCAACGACGTCATCTTCAACGAGGAATTTCGCCAACTCGAACAGGAGAATCCGAATTTTAGTTTCTACGTCACCTGCACGCGCCTTTCCCCCGAGGATCCGTGGTCCGGCCGTCGCGGTCGCATTACCGCCGAGTGGGTGAAGGAACATGTTCATGACCCTGCGAACACCGTTTTCTACGCCTGCGGCACGAATGAATTAGTAGAAGCAACGGAGAAACTAGTGCTGGAAGAATTGAATCTCCCGAAGGAGCAGATGAAGACGGAGAAGTGGGGATAGTCGATGAGGCGACGACTTTTTACAATGGGTGCAGATGTGGGACACGGACGAGGCAATCGTCGTCCACTTATGCTCGATAAATCGCCAGCGTGCGGCGATGGTTCGTTTGTTCGCATTTACGTCTTTGCTCGGACAAAAGAAGAAGCTTCGAAAAAAGTTCGCAGTCGGCTTAAATGTGACCGCTATCATCTGATCAAACTGATGAAAATTGAGCCTAATGGCTCAAATAAAGTTTGGCCCTTGGACGATTGGATAATTTGCATAGCGGACGTGAAGAGAGCGCGAGAGACTGGCGAAGTTTTGCTTGGGCTTCCAATACCATTTGAAGACAAATGACGTTAAAACGCACACCGCTTTTGGCGCGCGTCTCCTTGATTGGAAACCGCCAAGAAAGGTGGTAGAAATAATTCA
>JBDSIW010000292.1:0-6011 GCA_039917795.1 Verrucomicrobiota bacterium
TGTTTTGCTAACTACAAAAAAGTCCTGTTTTGAAAACTACGCGGCATTCCCGCAAATTGCTCTTGCCTTTCTCCTTCGAAACAGCGGCACTATTCGGAGTGAACCTTCCAGCCCGTCGGGATTCACCGCTGAATCAGTAAGCAAGGAGCTTTTTATGCCGGACGAAAACTCGATGAATCTCGGTCCCGACCTGCTCAGCGACTTCTTCGCCGAGTGCGAAGAACACCTCGATATCATTCGGCAATCCATTGTGTCGCTTGAGCAGCGTATCGACGAAATCCAAACCACTTCAATCATCGAAAGGCTCTTTCGCAGTTTTCATTCGCTCAAAGGAATCATCGGAATGGTGGGGATTCAGCCGGCCGAACGTCTGGCTCATAGCGCCGAGGATTATTTGCGCGAGATCTCCCGCAATAAAGAGCGCATCTCGGATGTTGGCCTCGATTTGCTGGCAAGCTCGGCTCAATTCCTGGAGCAAAGCGTCGTGGCTTTTCGCGACAAAACGGATCCGCCGGACGCAACCCAATTGCTGGCGGAATTGGATTCGTTGGTCTCTGGTATTCGATTGGAGCAGGGACCAGAACCCGTTCTCCGGGAAAAAAGCCAGAGCCCACTTTGCAGTGTTTTGGGTGTGGTCATGACTGGAATGGGCGACGATGGAAGAAAGGGCTCCGCCTGAATAAAATCGCAGGGCGGAACGATTCTAACGGAAGATGAAAAAAAGCTGCGTGTTCTACGGAATGCCCCGGTCGGTGGTCGAAAGCGGTTTGAGTGATGAAACCGCGTCGCTGGAAAACATGGTGGAAAAGATCATTGGAAAATTATGAACACAAAAATTCTGTTGATTGATGATTCCAGCGTGGCCCGACGAGTACTGCGCCAAATTCTGGAAGGCTCCGGGTACAGCGTCGAGGAGGCGGCCAATGGCACCGAAGGGTTGGAAAAATATTTTCTCAACAAACCTGATCTTGTATTCTTGGATATGGTAATGGAGCACATGAAGGGGATGGAGGTGCTGACCAAGTTGATCGAGAAGGATTCCAAAGCGCGGGTGATTGTCGCGACCGCGGATATCCAAACGGGAACCCGCACGGAAGCAGAAGAGAAAGGGGCGGCAGCCGTGATCAATAAACCATTCACTCGTGACCGGGTGTTGAGCACATTGCAAAATGTTTTGGAAGGAGGCCAATAATGGATTTAAGCAGCATGCAAAGCGATGCCCTGACCGAGCTGATCAACATCGGTAACGCACGGGCGGCCAGCGCGCTTTCCGATCTCACCGGCCATCGGATCACGCTGGAAGTCCCAAAGGTTTCCATCCACAAAATCGAGGAGGTGGGGGAGTTTCTCAGCCGGACCATTTCGGGTGAAGTCGCCAGCGTCCACCAGGTTTTCTCCGGGCCGGTGGGGGGAAATGGCCTGTTGCTGCTCGACCAGGAGGCGGCATTGATTTTAACCCGTTTGCTCACCAACAACGAATCAGGTCGCAGCCTGGATGCTTCCGCCAAGGAGGTCTTGACCGAGGTCGGGAATATCGTCCTCAGTGCCTGCCTCGGGGTTTTTGGTAAACTCTTGCAGGTTCAAGTCACGTTTGCGGTTCCTCGATTGCACGTGGAGTCGATCCACAAACTCCTGAGTTCCCTAACCGTGGGGCGAGAGGAATTGCATTACGCTTTGACCGTGCAGAGCAAATTCACCCTGCGCAACAGTGACATCGGGGGCTACCTGGTTATTATTCTCGGAGTGACATCGCTTGATCGTTTGCTTGAGGAATTGGGACACTGGGAAAAACGGCAACTGGAAGATTGAGTCAAGCCATGGAAAAGGAGTCGGGAATTTCGTCGGAAGCAATGGGTCACGCGGTTCTCGCGTGGATGCAGGATCTTTCCCCACAGGGGATTTGCGTGACGGATAACGAGTTGCGCATTCGCGGCTGGAATTCATGGCTGGAATTGAACAGTGGCATGGAGAAGAAAAATGTCCTTGGCAAAAACCTGTTCCAGGTTTTCCCGGACTTGGAAACACGGTGCTTGGACGCTTATTTCAATAAGGCACTGGCCGGCGGGGTCAGCATTCTTTCCGCCGCGTTTCACGGACATCTGTTTCCGTTCACGCCCTCCATTGCCGATTCAGGTTTTTCGAGCATGCAGCAAACCGTTCGCATTGCTCCGTTGATTCACGCTGATGAAATCGTCGGCACCATCACGATCGTGGAAGATGTAACGGAGCGGGAGCATCACAATGCGCTTCTGCGGAAACAATACGAACGGCAGGAATTGTTCTCCTGGGTATTATCGCACCTGCTGGAATCCACCGATCCCGAGAAAATGGTGAAGGAAATATTCCCGCAAATCTCTGTGCACATTGGGATGGATGCCTATTTCAATTTCCTGCTCGATGAGGGAGGCACCCGCTTGCGCCTGCACAGCGCAGGGGGTGTCGCAAACGATGTGCAGGAAAAATTTGGCACGATTGAGCTCGGAGAAAATCTCTCCGGGACCTGCGCGCTCGAACGCCGTACCGTCATCTGGTCCGAGATTCAGCGAAGCCACGAAGCAAAGGCGCAAGGTGCCAAGAGCCTCGGCTTCACCGCATGCATCTGTCATCCGTTGTTGGCCCAGGGAAAATTAATCGGAACGCTTGCCTTCGCCCTCCGCAAACGGAATCAGTTTGAACCGGACGAGGTCGAGTTCACGCGAGTGATCGCCCAGTACGTGGGAATCGCCCTGGAGCGATCCCAAAACTTAAACGCTCTGAATCGGGCGAAGGAAAAACTTCGCAGCCACGCCGAGTTGCTGGAGAAAGAAGTCCAGGAACGCACCCGCGAATTGCTGGACAGCCTGAATGAACTGCAAACTTTTTCCTATAGCCTGGCTCACGATGTCCGCGCGCCGCTGCGCCACGTGCGCGGCTATGTCGAGGCAATGGTGGAGGATGGGCAGGGCGAACTGACGGCAAAATCCCGGGAGTACATCGATTTAATTCTTAAATCCATTTTTCGCCTGGATTCGCTGACCGAGGATATTTTGACCTATGGCCAGCTCTCGCAAATCGCCAGCCCAAAAACTCCGGTCCATTTGGACGATCTGCTGAAAGATATTATCTCGCTGAATCCCGCGCTGGAAGTGCCAGGGGTGGTCACCATCGCGATGCCTTTGCACACGCCGATCGCCGAACGACCGCTCCTCTCGCAATGTTTAACCAACCTTTTGGATAATGCGGTCAAGTTTGTTCCGGCCGGAGTTGCTCCACGAATTGTCGTTCGGACAGAGCTTAAAACGGAGAAGGCGAATGCCGGGACAGCAGAATCCCACTGGGTGCGAATTTATGTGGAGGATAACGGCATCGGAATTTCTTCAGAATATCACGACCGGATATTTGGTATTTTCGAGCGCTTGGGTAGAGAAGGGGATTTTCCCGGAACAGGCATTGGTCTGGCCATCGTGACGAAGGCCATGCAACGGATGGGAGGACGAGTCGGCCTCTCGTCCGAAAGTGGCCAGGGCGCGAAATTCTGGATCGAGCTGCCCGCGCGCGATTCGTAGCAGTTTATGATTTTAACAGGAGGGCAGTTCAGCATTGCCTGATTCAAAACCTGTGAGGGGCGAATCGTTTTCAACAACACCATTGAGTGCGACACGATCGAAGGTGACTCCTGCGCCACCCGGCTGTCGCAAGGGTTAACCGGCATCCGTTCTTCACTTTCACGAAACTTCCACGCGGAGGCGCTGCGGATTTTTTTGCGGATTTATCTGAATTGAGTCTTGAGGGGAAGTGCCGGGCATGGCAGCGTTTTTCCGTTTCCAAGGATGACTCTACCTAACAATCCAACTATTGTCACTCTATTATGCGAGTCTCAATAAATCGTTACTACCGTTTGAAGGCACTGCCTTAATTTCGCGAACAAATTTTCGCTTCAGGATTTTACCGCGTCATCAACGTTTTGCGGGGCGCAATCTAGCACAACGTTTTTCACGCACGTAAGCGCGGTTCACCGTTCACGACGAAGCCTTTCATTTCTCCCTGTCATTTCAATTGGGTGGCTGAAAATTTTCGCCTTTTGATTTCCTTGCGCTAGCTTCCCCTCGGTCAGGGACAAAAACATCATGGCAGTGGGCAAACAAAATGTCGGGTTGAAGGCTTCGTGGATTTTATTTCTGGCGACCGTTTTCTGGGGGTTCAGTTTCCTGGCGATGAAAGCAATCGGCAAGATTCAGGTGAAAATTCTCCCCGAGGCCAGCACCTGGTTTTTGGCGTCGCTCTCGCTCGTCGTCCGGTTTGGTTTTTCCACTCTGATTCTTATGGCCTGGTCGCCCTGCAGCCTTCGAGTGGTCAACCGCCGCGAATTGGAACAAGGCGTACTACTCGGTCTGGTGGGCGGACTCGGTCTTCTGGTCCAGATGGACGCAGTCAATTACACGTCCGCCTCCACGACGGCGTTTCTAACGCAATGCTATTGCCTGTTCATTCCTGTTTTTCTCGCGTTTCGAAAACGGCGCTGGCCCGCCACGTCTCTCCTGCTCAACTGCGCCATGGTGGTCGCAGGCGTCGCGATTTTATCTCAATTCAACTGGCGGGAAATGCGTTTTGGCCGGGGTGAATGGGAGGCAATGATCGCTTCGCTTTTCTTCACCGCGCAGATTTTGTGGCTGGAGGAGCCCAAATTCGCGGGCAACCACGCCAGCAATGTCACAGTGGTGATGTTCGCGGTCAATTTGGTTTCCGTCTTGCCCGTGTTCCTTTGGACGAAACCCTCCTGGGCGGAAGTTGCGACGGTCTGCAATTCTGTCCCGGTCTGGTTGCTCTACGCCATTCTTACGATCTTCTGCACGCTGGGCGCTTACACATTGATGAACCATTGGCAGCCGCACATCGACGCCACCCGCGCCGGGCTGATTTATTGCGCCGAGCCGGTTTTCACCAGCATCTTCGCGCTGTTTATTCCGCACCTTTTTTCGGTCGCCGCAGGGATCGATTATCCGAATGAAAAGCTTTCGACCAGCCTGCTGATCGGCGGGGGATTGATCACAGCCGCCAACATTTTAAATTTATTGAAGGAAGCGGGATCACCGCCGAAGCGAGTTGTCGTTTAAACCGGCCGCCCGCACTTAAAACGCATTTCCTGCCGCTCCCGGCAACAAACCGTCACCGAAATTGACTTTGTAAAAAGTATCTTGACGTAAAGGTAAATGGGTTTAGTTTCGGCTTGTCAGGAAAGAAGATGGCAAAGCCCAATACATCCGGGGTTCACGTCTGGCTGGTTTTGTGGAAGGCGACCAGCGCGATTGAAGCCCACGCGCTCCAGAGCATTGAAGCCCTCGGCATGTGCCAGTCGGATTTCGCGGTGCTGGAGGCGTTGTTGCACAAGGGGCCGCTGCCCGTCAACGCCATCGGCGAGAAGGTTTTGCTGACCAGCGGTTCAAGCACGACTGCGGTGGATCGGCTGGAACGGCGGAAGCTGGTAAAGCGGACCTGGAAGCAGGCGGACCGACGCGTCTGCCTCGTTCACTTGACTGCGATGGGCCGTCGCCTGATTAAAAACGCCTTTGCGGACCACGTTGAGACGATGGATCGCGCCGCGGAAGGGTTGAGCCATGAGGAGCGGGAAACGCTCCTCGCGCTCCTCAAGAAACTGGGTTTCCGCGCCCAGGAATTGCTGAGGGACGATGCGCAAGAACTTTCCGGCAAATTGAAAAAAACCGACAAAAACAAATCCTATGTTAAGGCAAATGTTTCGAACAAATCATGAAGTCGCTCCGCTCATCCTGCGAGTGCTGCTCGCGGTCGTGATGTTTCCGCACGGAGCGCAGAAGGCTTTGGGCTGGTTTGGTGGATACGGATTTTCCGGGGCGATGAAATTTTTCACCGAGAATGCCCACATACCATCGCCGCTGGCGTTTCTCGCCATCCTCGCGGAATTTGGCGGGAGCATCGCGCTCTTTTTCGGGTTGCTCACCCGTTTGTCGGCTTTTGGCATCGGCACTACTCTCGCCGTCGCAGCGATGACCGTT
>JBDSIW010000293.1:0-3337 GCA_039917795.1 Verrucomicrobiota bacterium
CGGCGGGTGATCTTCTTCTTGGTGGCAAACTCCGCTTGTGCAAAACTCGGCTGGTGCGTCATGCCTTGAGTTTAGGAAACCCTCCCCGCCTCGTCTGTATCAAATCAACGACCAGAAGATTAAATCAGCGTCTCCTTAGGTAAACCGCCACAGTTGAATTCCCTTCTGCGCTCCATTGCCGAACTCACCAGCCAAAATCGCGCGACCATCCTCGCGGCGTAAATTTCCACCTTACTCGCTCCAAAGGCAAACTTTGGAAATGGCCTCAGTCCTTGGCGCGCCCGCCATGCGCTTTTCGGCGTAATTCTTTGCGAACCGACTCTGCGCCCGCCCTTTTATAACCGAAGGCATCGTCACCGTAATACGCGAATACTTGCTCCTCGAATTTGGTATCCAGTTCGGATCCGCATTCGAGGCAGGAGGCTTCCTGGACTTTTTCTTTGGTAAAGCTAATGACTACGTAAGATTTACGATCATCCAATCGAGCGCCCTTGGCCGGCGCGACGTGCGTGCGTGCAGGAGTTTCCAGAATATCGATTCCCAGCAATACGGGTACGCCATCGTCATGCTCCCAATAGCAGGAAAAAGTTCCGACGATGCGACCGGCGGGATCGACGACTTCTTCACCGAGAAAGTTATCAAGTGCTTCAGAGTCGGGTGCGCCCATTCAGCGAGAATGTTGAAGTTGAAGTGGAATTCAAGCCGCATTTCAAGCCGCTCAAATCAACCCGGAGGTTTCAGGGAAGCCGCACAAAATATTCATGCTTTGGACGGCTTGGCCGCTGGCGCCTTTGACGATATTGTCGAGCGCGCTCATAACGATCATTCGGCCGGTGCGGGGATCAAGCCGCCAGGCGATCTCCAGAATATTTGTGCCGACCACATTTTTGGTGTCGGGCAAAGCTTTGCCCTCGAGCAACCGAACGAACGGCTCATTGCCGTAAGCGGATTGATACGAGCGGGAGATTTGTTCAGCGAGCGCAGCCATTTCTGCCTCATTCGCAAAATGCCTTTCCGGGGCGAGATACAAGGTTGTCGAGATCCCGCGGTTCACCGGAACTAAATGCGGAGTGAATTGGATGGTTACGGATTCGCCCGCGGCCAGCGACAGCTCCTGCTCAATCTCGGAGATATGTCGATGCTTGGGCACACCATACGGGCGGACGCTTTCGTTGCACTCCACGAATAGGTAATCGATTTCCGCCTTGCGCCCTGCCCCACTGACGCCGCTGGACGCGTCCGCGATAATTCCAGTGGGCTTGACGAGTTTGTCGCGAAGCAGCGGAATGATCGGCAATAGAATGCTGGTGGGATAGCAACCCGGTGACGCCACGAAAGTTCCAGTCTTGATTTGCTCGCGATAAATCTCGGGCAATCCATACACCGATTTCCCGAGCCATTCGGGCGCTGGATGTTCGCGCCAGTAAAACTCTTTGTAAACCTCGGCGTTCTTCAGTCGGAAATCGGCACTGAGATCAATGACTTGGCAGCCCTTTTCCAGAAGCGGCACCGCGAATTCCGCGGCCACGCCGTGCGGCAAGGCGAGAAAAACTACCTGCGCGTTCCTGGCGATAACGTCCGCATTCGGATCCGTTAACCGCAATTGTCGAGCCCGTGAATCATTGCCGTGCTTTGGGAAGATCTGCGCAAGAGTTTGACCCGCGTGCTGGCGGGAAGTGACGGCGGCCAACTCGGCGTGCGGGTGACGCAAAAGCAAACGAACCAGTTCTTCACCGGAGTAGCCCGAAGCACCGACGATGGCGACTTTGACAGGAGGTTTCATTTTTTTCAGTGGCTCAATATTGATACAAGCATTCGCAAAACTGCAACCTTCCAATCCCGGATCGGTTAGGAAAATAAAAAACCCCGCCAGTTGGACCGGCGGGGCTCGTGAAAGAAAATAAATCTTACCGCTTGCTGAACTGGAACCGCTTGCGCGCGCCCGGTTGTCCGTATTTTTTGCGTTCCTTCATGCGAGGATCGCGGGTGAGCAACCCTTCTGTTTTCAAATTGGGGCGGTAATTCGCATCCGCTTTGATCAAGGCCCGGGAAATTCCGTGGCGCACGGCACCCGCCTGGCCTGAAGGTCCGCCGCCTCGCACACTCACTTTGACATCAAACCTCCCGGCAGTTTCGGTTGCGGAAAATGGTTCAGAGACGACACTCCGGAGCGTTTCAGTGAGAAAATAATTTTCAAACTCGCGGCCGTTAACGGTGATCTTTCCCGAACCCGTTGCCAGTCGAACCCGCGCGACGGCAGTTTTACGACGGCCAGTGCCGAGAAATTCTTGAGTTTTTGAAGGCATATGTTGATAGTAAAATTATTTGGCGACGGCGACGGTGGCTGGCTGCTGCGCGGAGTGCGGATGTTCCGTTCCTTTGTAAACTTTGAGTTTGGTCATCAACGTCCGCCCCAAACGATTTTTGGGTACCATGCCGCGAACCGCGTGAGTAATTAGTTTTTCCGGTTGTTTACTGCGAACTTGCTCGACGGTGCGGTATTTCTCCCCGCCTTTCCATCCCGAGTAGGTCATGAAAGATTTCTGAGTTTCCTTTTTTCCCGTCAGGAGGATCTTCTCTGCGTTGATCACGACCACAAAATCCCCGGCATCAAGGTGCGGAGTAAAAACCGGCTTGTCTTTCCCGCGTAAAATATTTGCCACCTGTACGGCGAGACGGCCTAGAATCGCTCCGTCGGCATCAATTACGTGCCACTTCCGCTCATCCAAATTAACTTTCGGTAAATACGTTTTCATCAAGAATCCAATTCGTCCAAATTTAAGGAGCGGGAAACCTAGCAAACAAGCCCTCTAAGTCAATAGCCCATTTCGTCGAAATTCCGAATAATTGAGTTACAAAAAGCGATGCGATTCATTTCCGCGTCATCTGAAGAAGTCGTGTCGTTGCTGATTGAACTCGATTCGTTGACTTTTCCGAACTTGTCACCTTTCGAAAAGCTAAGTGACCGTCTGAAAATTCATATTGGCTGGGGAATCGGGCCAGTCGGCGGAGTTGGATTCCGATCATGGCGATGAAGATCCAGGCTTCGGCACTGGTGGGAGAAGTTTCATAGTCGCGCACCAATCGGCGGTGATGCATGAGCCAGCCGAACGTGCGCTCCACCACCCAGCGCCGCGGCAATACTTTGAATCCGGTGGTGTCATCGGAGCGCTTCACGACTTCGACGGCCAGCTTCGGACGGAGTGCTTGGACCCAGTTGGCAAAGGCCGGGCCCGTGTAACCCCCATCCACCCACAGCAGGCGCAGCCAAGTAAACCAGGCTAAAACCCGGCCCAGAACCACCTGCGCCCCGGCCCGTTCCGTCATGCTGGCGGCG
>JBDSIW010000294.1:0-3870 GCA_039917795.1 Verrucomicrobiota bacterium
GCCGAGGCCAAATCCAATGCGCGTGGCGACCAGGTTTTCCATCGGGCCGAAATTTTCGACCAACTCGGCCAGCAAAGCAGCGCCGGTTGGCGTGACGAGTTCGCTCGGCTCATCGCACTGCGAAACGGCTATACCCCGGGCGCCAAGGATCGAGAGAGTCGCCGGCGCGGGAATTGGAAAGCGTCCATGCGCGCAGTTAATCCAGCCGGTCCCCTCGACGACTTTACTCGCCAGAATTCGGGGTCCGCCGAGCAACTCGACTGCGATGCACGCGCCCACGATATCGACGATGGAATCCACGGCGCCGACTTCGTGAAAGTGAACCTGTTCCGGCGGCATCCCATGAATTTTTCCCTCGGCCACGGCAATCCGCTGGAAGACGGCCACTGATTTTCCTTTTACCCACGGCGAAAGCGAACTGTCCGAGATTAACTTTTTAATCTCCGAAAAATTTCTCCCGTGCTCATGCTCGTGCTCGTCCCCGTGGCTTGGCTCGTGACCTCCGAGCTCGCCTCCATGGGAATGCGTGTGCTGTGTGTCGTCAGCGTGCGTGGGTTCGTGCGGGTGATGATGCTCGTCATGCGCGTGAGTGTGAGAATGCTTCGCACCTTCATCGTGATGATGATCCTCTTCCTCCGAGTGATGATGTTCGTGAGCGAGATGGACATCGAATTTCACGCCTTCGATCTGAGATTTCTTCTGACGGCCAGCGTGCAAGTGGTATCCATCGAGGTTGAGCTTACCGAGTTCGCGTTCTAGTTCGTGAAAATCGACCCCGAGGTCGAGCAGCGCGCCAATAAACATGTCGCCGCTGAGGCCGCTGAAAATATCCAGGTAAAGTGTTTTCATTTGTTTTTAAGGGCACGTTGATCGCAGCCGGGTTTCAAAGTTGGAAATTGTTTTCCGATTTGGGTCAAGGGTGGCCGCTACAAAGCGAGTTGATCTGGCTCGCGGCGTAACCTGCGCCAAATCCATTGTCAATATTCACGACGGTTACTCCGCTGCCGCAACTGTTCAACATCCCGAGCAGCGCGGCCAGGCCGCCAAAACTGGCGCCGTATCCGACGCTCGTCGGCACCGCGATGACCGGCTTGGCAACCAGTCCCGCGACCACGCTCGGCAGCGCGCCTTCCATACCCGCCACCACAATCACGACATTCGCCCGCTGAATCACTTCGATTCGCCGTAACAACCGGTGCAATCCGGCAACGCCCACATCGATGATTTTTTCGACTCTATTTCCCATGATTTGCGCCGTGACGGCGGCTTCTTCGGCCACCGGCAAGTCGCTCGTGCCGGCGCAAACCACCGCAATGGTCCCGGGTCGTGTTTTCGGATTATTTTTTTCGAGCGTCACGCAACGGGCGAGTTCGTGATGGATCGCATTCTTAAATTTTTTCCGTAGCGCCCTTGCGTGATCAGGTGTTACGCGCGTGATGAGCAGGCAGTTTTCTCTTTTGAAAATCTCGGCGGCAATTTGCACCACCTGCCCGGGAGTCTTTCCCGCCGCAAAGATGACCTCAGGAAAACCTTTGCGAAGCGCACGATGCGTGTCCACGTCAGCAAAGCCGAGGTCGGCGACCGGTGCGGCTTGAAAAGCGTGCAACACTTTTTCCCCGGAGATTTTTCCGGCGCGAAATCGCTTTAGAAGTTGGGTCGCTTCGTTGGTCGTCACGGATGAATCATGCCACGGAACCGAAAGGCGTCACGCGGGAAAATTTCACCGTGCGAGTTGGATTTGAGCCCGCGTTATTCAAATCATGTTCTTGTTTTGAAAAAAAGTCCTGTATAATGAGGCGATCATTTTCATGCGATTCAAATCTGGTTTTATCCTGCTTCGGACGATATTTCGGGTCGCGCTCCTTCCGGCTTTTAGTTTTCTAGCGGGCGCCCAGGCCCCCGTCGTCGTGAGCACCAACACAACAATCCGGGTCATGGCTTCGAACCTAACCAGCGGCACAAATCAGCGCTACGAAACGCCAGGCCTGGATATTTTGAAAGGGTTAAAGCCCGATATCGTCGCCATGCAGGAATTTAATTATTCCAGCACGACCGGGAACGGCGTGAACACGCCTGCGGCTTTGCGGGAGATGGTGGATGACGCTTTCGGGACAAATTTCTCTTATTTTCGCGAAACGGGAAAGAACATCCCCAACGGCATCATCAGCCGCTTTCCGATTCTTGCCAGCGGCGTGTGGGATGACGTGGAGTTGACAGACCGCGAGTTTGTTTGGGCCAAGCTCGGTCTTCCCGGCACGAACTTCCTCTACGTCGTGAGCGTTCATTTGAAAGCGAGCAGCGATTCGACCAGCGCAGGACGCCGCGCCAACCAGGCGAACAACCTAAAGACATTGATTCAGGCTAATTTTACCAACAACGCGTTTGTCATTGTCGCGGGAGATTGCAACACCTATTCCTCCAGTGAAGCGTGTCTCGTAACTTTCCGGAGCTTCCTGAGTGATAGTCTTGCTCCCGCTGACAATCTGGGCGCCACCAATACCAACGCCGGACGAACGGAACGGTATGATTATGTTTTCCCCAGTTTTTCGCTGAGCAGCAACCGCGTTGCGACCGTGATCGGTTCGCGAACTTTTCCAAATGGCTTGGTCTTTGATTCCCGCGTTTACTCTCCAATAAACGAAGTCGCGCCCGTAGTTTCGACAGATTCTGGCGTGAGTGGAATGCAACACATGGGCGTCCTAAAAGATTTTCGAATCAGCTACATGGTCACCAACTACGTCACAGTTCCGCCTCCAGTCCTGGTATTGGAATCCACAAATATTCTTCGCTGGCAGGGGCTGAGCAACGTGGCCTACAGCGTTCAAGCCAGCACGAACCTTCCTGACTTCGTGACGATTGGGGCGGTGAGTTCGAGCACGACAAATGTTTCTTTCACGAATCAAAGCAGCGGGGACCAAATCTTTTTTCGCGTGGTTTATCCTTAGCAGCCCTTAAATTTTGAGAAGTTGCGTCAAAGCCGGACTCCTCTTCAAAGGGCTGACCAGCGCGAGGTTAAATCGTGCCGGTTGGAAAAATTCCAGGGCCACGGCGCGAATTTCCGAGGCGCGGACTTTGCTCAAACGCTTTTTCACCTCCTCGGCCGTGGCTATCTTCCCGTAGCCGAGAAGGTGTTCGCCCATCCACATCATTTGCGGCTCTGTGCTTTCAAGACTCATATCGAGCTGGCCAATGACGTAATCCCGCGCCCGCCGAAGTTCGCTGGGAGAAACTAATTTTTCTGCAAGTTGCTTCATTTCCCGTGAAATCAGCTTTAAGGCTTTCTCCAGCTTGTCGGTTTCCAATCCGGCAGAAACCACGAGGTCGCCCGTGTCCGCGAAAAAGCTCGGCGAACTGTAAATCGAGTAAGCAAGGCCATGTTTTTCGCGCACACTTTGGAAGAGGCGCGAACTCATGTTTTCGCCGAAAATGGTATTCAACAGACGCAGTGCGTAACGGCGCTCGTCATGCCGCGAGCAAGTGCGAATGCCAAGCGCGAGTTGTGTCTGCTCGGTGTCTTTGGTGTAGAGCCGGGTGCGAGGAGCAGACTGAATTACCTTCACGGGTTCAAATGATGTGCGCGGTCCGCTGGGAAAGCGTTTTCCGAATTTCGTCACGGCGGCAATCACTTGCTTGTGGGGCAACGGCCCAGCCACGGAAATCAACGTGGCCGACGCCACATAATTTTTTTTGTGATATTCCAGAATCCGGTCGCGGGTGGTGGCGTCCAGGGTTTGTTCGGTTCCCGCGAGCGAGCGCCCGAGCGGTTGATCGGGCCAAAGCGTTTCGTTCAGCAACTCTTGGACAAATTGCTGGGGCTGATCGCGGTACATGGCGATTTCTTCCTTGATGACGTTCCGTTCGCGCCCGATT
>JBDSIW010000295.1:0-5725 GCA_039917795.1 Verrucomicrobiota bacterium
GGATCGCGTTGTGGAAAGCGCAGGTGCGCGGGGCATCGGGTTGATTCCTTCCTGCTTTTGGAATTTGAGCGCCGTGCCCGATCTGGTGGGCGAACCCTGCAATCGCTGGGGCGACCCAAATAGCCGCACCATCTCATTTCTTCGTGCCTACACTCAGGAATTAGTGTCGCGTTATTTCGGGTCGCCAGTCATCTGGGGTTGGGAATTTGGCAACGAATACAATTTGTCCGCAGATCTGCCGAACGCCTCCGAGCATCGACCGCCTGTGGTGCCCGCTTTGGGAACTCCTTCTCAACGAGGTCCGGCCGACGACCTCTCCCACGCGGTCATTCGCGTGGCTTTCCAGGAGTTTGCGCGCGAAGTCCGCCGGCACGATGCGCATCGAATTATCATCAGTGGAAATTCTCTCCCGCGCCCATCGGCTTGGCATCAGGCCCGCGAGAAAAGCTGGAAAACGGACACGGTCGAGCAGTTCGCCGAAATGCTGGCCGAGGATAATCCATCGCCTGTAAATACGTTGTCGGCGCGGGCCTACGATTTGATCGCGGACATCGCCCGGTTGAACGACGCAATGAAGGTCGCGCATGCGGAAAAAAAGCCGCTGTTCGTGGGTGAGTTTGGTGTTGCCGGCCCGGGCAACGCGAAATCGAAGGAGCAGTTCGCGGCGATCATTTCCGCAATTGAGACCCATCACGTCGCGCTTGCTGCACTTTGGGTTTTTGATTTCGAGAGCCAGGCAAAAGATTGGAACGTCACCGCCACGAATGACCGGAGCTGGCAGCTCGACGCCATTCAGGAAGCAAACCAGCGAATGAAGCAGGGCCAGTAAGCTGAGCCGGCAAATATTATTCCCAGGTTCATTAGGCACCTTATTTCGCAGCACGGCCCGCGCGACGAGTTTCCCATTGCAGTCGCAGTTTCAATGTTTAAGGTTGGCGAAATACGGCGGGCAAGATCCAAAAGAGTTTTTTGTCGGCCAGAAATCGCAATCGCTATGAACAAAACTGAACTCGAACAACTTTCCATCAATACCATTCGCACGCTCTGCATGGACGCGGTGCAGCAGGCCAATTCCGGTCATCCGGGCACGCCGATGGCCATGGCCCCCGTCACTTATGTGCTTTGGCAGGAATTTCTTCGCTTTGATCCCGAGGATCCCATCTGGCCGAATCGCGATCGTTTCGTGCTCTCCGCAGGCCACGCGTCCACTTTGCTTTATGCGATGCTCCACCTTTCCGGCGTCAAGGCGGTCAACCACAAATACGAGCATATCGGCGAACTTTCGGTGAAGCTCGACGACCTGAAACACTTTCGCCAGCTCGATAGCAAATGTCCCGGCCACCCGGAATACCGCTGGACATCGGGTATCGAAACGACCACGGGCCCGCTCGGCCAAGGTGTCGCGACCAGCGTTGGAATGGCCATCGCCTCGCGCTGGCAGGCTTCCTATTTTAATCGCCCCGGCTTCACGATGTTCGATTACAACGTCTATGCGCTCGCCGGCGACGGCTGCATGATGGAGGGAATTTCCAGCGAGGCGGCTTCCCTCGCGGGTCATCTCAAACTTTCGAACCTCTGCTGGATTTACGATAACAACCACATCACGATCGAAGGAAACACGTCGCTCGCATTCACTGAGGATGTCGCCGTGCGATTCCTTGGCCACGGCTGGAATGTCTTGCGAGTGGATGACGCCAATAACCTCGAACGGTTGCGCGATGCCTTCCGCACATTCCAGAAAACCACGGACCGCCCGACGCTCATCATCGTAGACAGCCACATCGCCTACGGTGCGCCAAACAAGCAGGATACCAGTGGCGCGCACGGTGAACCGCTGGGAGACGAGGAAGTGGCCGCGACCAAGCGCGCTTATGGCTGGCCGGAGAATGAAAAATTTCTCGTGCCGGATGAAGTTCGAAAAGATTTTGCGGATGGCATCGGCACCCTTGGGAAAAAACATCGCGATACCTGGATGGAGCTATTCAAGAAATTCGAAGCCGCCGAACCAAAAATCGCCAGGCACATGCTTCAAATGCAAAAGCGTGAAAACCCGGACGGCTGGGACAAGGAGATTCCGGTTTTTCCGCCGGACGCCAAGGGCATGGGCGGACGCGACTCGTCGGGCAAAGTGCTCAACGCCATTGCCAAAAATCATCCATGGCTTCTCGGCGGCGCGGCGGACCTTGCGCCTTCCACGAAGACACGGCTCACCTTTGAAGGCGCGGGGGATTTCGAGCCGGGCAAATATGGGGGGCGCAACTTTCACTTCGGCGTCCGGGAACACGCGATGGGTGCGGCCGTCAATGGACTCGCGCTCTCCAAGCTGCGCGCCTATTGCGCCGGTTTCATGATCTTCAGCGACTACGGACGCACCCCGTTGCGCTTGTCAGCGCTAATGGAGATTCCGACGATTTCGATTTTCACGCACGACTCCATTGGTGTCGGCGAAGATGGCCCGACGCATCAGCCAATTGAACAACTCGCCTCTTTGCGGGCCATTCCCGGTGTGATCGTACTGCGCCCGGGCGACGCCAACGAAGTGGCCGAAGCGTGGCGGTTCATCATGGGATTGCACCACGACCCGGTCATTTTGATTTTGAGCCGGCAGGCATTGCCTACGCTTGATCGCGCCAAATACACTCCAGCCAGCGGATTGGGCAAGGGCGCTTACATTCTCTCCGAAGCGCCGGGCGGAAAGCCGGACGTGCTGTTGCTGGGAACGGGGAGCGAAGTGGGATTGTGCGTCGAGGCGCAAAAAGTTCTCGAAGCCAAGGGCGTCAACGCGCGAGTCGTGAGCATGCCGTCGTGGGAACTTTTCGAGCGGCAGGATGCGGCGTATCGCGAATCGGTTATCCCGAGCGGCATCGTGCCACGGGTTTCAGTCGAGCAAGCTTCTACCTTCGGATGGGAACGCTACGTCGGATTGCGCGGCCACATGATCGGGATGAGGACATTTGGCGCGTCTGCGCCGCTGAAGGACTTGCAGAAAAAATTCGGCTTCACCGTGGAACAGGTCGCCACCGCTGCGGAGGAACAAGTGAATAAGGCTCGGAAATAATTGGCGAGAGAACGTGATCGGGAGTCGAGAGCTGGATTCCCGGCAATTTTCCTAACACGCCTGACCCTCGACGCTCGACTCCTTCCGTGCGAGCGCCGGACTTGGTTTGAGTTGATGGGCCAATTCGGCTGGGGAATGGGAAACTTTTTCACCGGAGCGGGGTTCTTCTTAAACGCGGTGCGCGAAACTTTGGTCGCGGGAATCGGGAGCGAACGAGAGTTTGCCGATTTTTTCTCGAGGTGTAACGTGACGCCTAAATCGAACGCGGACTGCGAATCATATGGCTCAATTTTCTTATAAGGCACGACGACGTTCCGGTGAAGTCGTGCAGGGCGTCCTGGATGTGCCGGATCGCTCCGCAGCGTTGATGCAGATCGAGCGGTTGGGACTTTTTCCAGTGACAGTGGATGCGCCCAAAGGTGGGGCGATTATCAAGGTGGATCGATCCGGTGCGCCCGTCGCACAATCCCAGGCGTTGCCGCCGGCCTTGCGCAATTTGTTGAATCGCCGCCGCAAACCCAAATTGCAGGAATTGGCGACGTTCACAACTCAACTCGCGAACCTTCTCAAGTCTGGTATGCCCCTTACGGTCGCTCTCAACAGCATGACGCATTTGGAATCCAAAGGCATCCCGTCCGAGGTAAGCAAGCAGCTCAAACAGGAAGTGATGGAGGGCAAAGGATTGTCCGACGCGATGGCCAAACAGCGGAATATTTTCAACGACCTTTACATCAACATGGTCAAGGCGGGTGAATCGAGCGGCGCGCTTGTGCAGGTGTTGCGGCGCCTGGCGCAACATCAGCAGCAATTCGCCGAGGCCCAGTCGAAGTTCAAGTCCGCGATGATTTACCCGATGCTCGTTTGCATGGTGGGAATCGTGATTGTGGGTTTTTTCATGTTTTTCATGCTGCCGCGGTTTATGAACATTTTTAACGGCTTCAACATGACGCTGCCTTTGCCGACCCGGATGCTGATGGGCTTCAGTCATTTCATTTTGTCCTACTGGTGGCTCGCTGGGCTGGTCCTTGTGGTGGTCGTTTTCATATTCAGGCGGTTTCAATCCAGTGAGCATGGGAAGCGCAAATTGGACCACTGGAAAATGAATGCCCCAATCGTCGGAAAAGTGATGCGTTTAAGTATTTTTGGCCAGTTTTGTCGCACACTGCAAACGTTGTTGGAAAATGGCGTGCCGGTTTTGACCGCATTAAAAATCACTGAGGACGTGATGGCGAACCGCATCGTGAAAGAGGCGATTGCCAAGACGCGCGAGGAGGTCACGGACGGAAAAACCATTGCGCAGCCAATTGCGCGAAGCGGGATTTTTCCCCAACTCATGGTGGACCTGATCCGCATTGGCGAAGAAACCGGCGACGTCCCTGGTTCGCTGGGAAATCTCGCTGACACTTACGAGGGGGAATTGAACGTGCAGTTACGCGTCATGACCAGTTTGATCGAGCCGATTCTGATCATTCTCATGGCGATTGTCGTCTCGTTTCTTCTGCTCAGCATCCTGCTGCCCATGTTCAATCTGATTTCCAATATCAGCGGTGCGAAATGAAATTTCTCCGTCGAATGCCGATGGTTGAAAAGGGCGAGTCGGAACTGCGTTCGATCGATTCCCGCGCAGTGTCGCCCAATGTTAGCCGATCCAGCGCCTTTACGCTGATTGAGATCATGGTGGTGGTGGCAATCATCGGAATCATCATGGCAATGGGAATTCCATCGATCGCGCGATCCATGCGCAAGGAAGGTTTGAGAAAAGCGGTCAGCGACATGGTAGAGGCCTGTAGCGGGGCGAGATCTGCGGCGATCCTGACTGGTCAACCGGCCGACTTGATCATTCATCCTCGCGACAAGACGATTTCCGGCGGAACCTTTTCCGCGACAATTCCGGAGAATGTGGGAATTGAGATTCTGGGAGTAAATTTCATGGAATTGCAGGAAGCGGACGAGGCCCGCGTGCATTTTTACGGAAATGGAACGAGCGACGAATTCACCATCGTCCTGACTTCCGACGAACATAAAGCCACGAAAATCAGTTTGGAAGTGGTGACGGGACTCGCAGATGTGGAGGTCGTGCGATGAATAATTTTGCCTCCGGGAGAATTACGAGACGAACATCTGCAGTCGGCAAAGGGGATTCGTTTGTTCTGTCCGCCGAATCCCGGCCCCTGTTGGCTTTTACTTTGGTTGAAGTGATGATCGCTGTGGCTATTTTTTTCATGGCGGTATTTTCCATTCTGGCTCTGGTTTCCCAAACCATCAAAGCGGCCCATTCTCTGACGCAAAATTCTCCGACTGCTGGAATGGTTGCGGCCCAGCTTTCGTTGACCAACAAGCTGGATTTGGGCGTTATGTCCGGGAGTTTTGACGACATCGCCGCCGGACTTTATCCCGATTACGACTGGTCCGCTGAAACGAGCCTTTACGCTTCCAATGGGATGTTCCAGGTGGACATCGGAGTTTTTCATAAAGGGGCATTGGATTCGACCATGCAAATATTTCTTTACCGCCCGGAATCCGCCACGGGCCTAAGCACTCAAAGTAAATTCCGATGATCGCCGTGAAAACCCAATTGAAACGGGCGTTCACTTTGCTGGAGGTTATGCTGGCGATGGCGATTTTTACCGTGGTGTTGGTCGCTATTTATTCGAGTTGGGTGGCAAT
>JBDSIW010000296.1:0-9958 GCA_039917795.1 Verrucomicrobiota bacterium
ACACACGACAACTCGCTGGTGAGCGCGCCGTGCTGGGTTCCTGGTGAGCGAAAACTTTTTTACGTTTCCTACAAATCCGGTTTCCCGGACATCCTCTCGCACGACCTTACCACGGGAGCGCGCAAGAAATTCGCCAGCTTTGGCGGCTCCAATTTCAGCCCGGCGGTATCGCCCGATGGCCGACGAGTCGCCATGATCCTGAGCAAGAGCGGCAACGCGGAATTGTATGTCATCAACATTGACGGATCGGGATTGAAACAGCTTACCACTTCGCGCGAGAGCAAGTCCTCGCCGTGCTGGGCGCCCAACGGACGCGAGATCTGCTACGTCTCGATGAGCGGGAGGGCCGGTCTTTACAAAATCAACGCCGCCGGCGGAGCGCCGCGACGGCTCGCCACGGCTGGCGTGGGCGGAAATTTGACCGAGCCGGATTGGTCGCCGGACGGCAAAATCATTGTGTTCACCACTCAAACCCGAGGCTTCACGATCTGCACGGTTCCGGCTGAGGGAGGGGAGGCGAAAACAATCACTGAAGGTGAAGATCCGGCCTGGGGAGCGAACTCCAGAACGGTGATTTTCACTCGTAGAAAAAACGGAGGGCGAGTCCTGTCTTTGCTTGACGTGCCTACGGGGCACGTAAAAGATGTTAACCGAATTTCGGGAAGCAGTTCTCAGCCTTGTTGGGCAAAATAAATGTTTCCACACCAAAAAAATCAAATGAAAAGCACGGCTATTTTTAATGTAGTAATTCTCGGATTAATTCTTTCTCTTGGGGCCGCAGGTTGCAAAAAGAAACCAATTGGCATCACGAATATTCCGAATCAAAATATTGGGATTACAGGGAAGTCGAATGGCGAACTTGATCCAGGGAACGCGTTGGCCGCACCCGCCAATCCAAATTTTGATCCAAATTTCAAACCCGGCGTGACGACTGATCTCAGTCAAGCTGATCATCCAACTGATTTTGATAAGCGGGTTAAGAATACCGAGATGTTCGCGGCTGACGTCGTTTATTTCGACACCGACAGTTCCGCGGTGAAAGCCAGCCAGAAATCCAAGCTCGAATCCGTTGCCAGCGGATTTAAATCTCAGGCTGCTGGCGATTTGTTGATTGAAGGTCATTGCGATGAACGCGGCACGGAGGGCTACAACCTGACGCTCGGCGATAAGCGCGCCAACGCGCTCCGCGAATACCTCGTCAACCTGGGCGTCTCGGCTGAAAAAATTCACACCGTCAGTTTCGGCGAATCCAAACCCGCTGTCGTGGGCATGGATGAATCGGCCTTCTCGAAGAATCGTCGCGGCGAATTTGTTTTCGTTGAGCCCGCGAAATAATTCGTCCACTTCTGGCAAACCAAGTTGAGCCTTTACTAACCTGCATTGCAGGCTTAGTTTTCTGTCACTAAATGAATTCCATGTTTGCAGTTTTTGGCCTTGGCGGGATGGAGCTGGTTCTGATCTTTGCGGTGATTGTTTTGCTCTTCGGGGCGAAGAAATTGCCCGGCCTGGCGCGCGGAATCGGCCAAAGCATCAAGGAGTTCAAAAAGGGTTCAAGCGACGACGAGAATGCCAAGCTCTAAACATTGAGGAATATGAACACCATTTTTGCTGTATTCGGAATGGGCGGTGGGGAAATCGTATTGATTTTCGCGGTGATTCTTTTGCTCTTTGGCGCAAAGAAACTTCCGGAATTGGCGCGCGGCCTGGGCAAGGGGATCAACGAATTTAAGAAAGCCTCCAATGACGTGACCGAGGAGTTTCATCGTGCTGCCGATGAAACTCCGACTCCGACCAAAAAGCTTCCGCCCGAAGGATCGCAACCGACGCAGGTCGATACGACTTCCGAGCAAATCAAGCCGCATTAATTCGCAGGGGATTCTAGATGGGAACCGATTCAGAAGACCCTTATCTTCATGATGACGAAGAGGGCGGCCCGACCAAATCCTTTTTAGAACATCTAGAAGACTTGCGGTGGGTGCTGATGAAGTGCGCCGCCGCGATCACGGTTACTTTTCTTCTCTGCCTCTTTGCCGCCCCCACGCTTGTCCGCATTCTGACCTGGCCACTCGATCACATGGATGACAATCCTGCGGGGAATTTCGTCACGCGCGTTTTTCATATTGCCCGCAAGATCCGGGCAGACGAAAAGCCGAGCGTTCGCTTTTTTATCGGCACAAACCAAATTGGCTCGTTCAAGCTGGAGACAAATCAAGCGGGCTTATTCGGAACGAACGTCCACGCGGCGGTCGAGCTTGCCCCCGTCACGGTTGGCTCCAATGTTGTTCTCGGACTCAAGCCATTGACGAACGCGCAGGATTCTTTTCTTCACGAGAAAAAAGTGAACCTTGTGAATCTTGGCCCGGCGGCGGCTTTCTTCCTCGCGGTCCAGATTGCGCTTTACGGCGGCATCGCCCTCGCCTCCCCATTTCTGTTTTATTTTATCGGCGGATTCGTTTTCCCTGCGCTGAAAGTAAAGGAAAAGAAATACACTTTTTCAGGCTTGTCGATCGGGTTGCTGCTTTTCCTGACCGGCATTTGCTTCTGTTATTTCGTGCTGATGCCTGTGGCGTTGAAAGCTTCCACGCAGTACTCGGAATGGATGGGCTTCAGGGCGGACACTTGGCGTGCCGAGGAATACATCAGCTTCGTTTGTAAATTTATTTTGGGAATGGGTCTCGGTTTTGAATTACCCGTGGTTCTGCTCATTCTCGTGAAAATCGGGATCTTGGATTACGCAAAGCTCGCTGGTTTCCGCCGTTACATGATTGTGATCAACTTGGTTCTGGGCGCGATGCTGACCACGCCGGAGGTCGTCACGCAGATTTTGATGGCGATTCCTCTGCAAGTTCTTTACGAGCTCACGATCTGGATTGCCTGGTATTGGGAGCGGAAAGAGCGCAAGCGCAACGATACGATTTCCATTTGATCAACTCCCGTTGGTTCGCCGCACAGGATCGGCCTGTCCTGTCTTTTAATGACATGCCAGACGCGCCGACAATGTTAACTTCTTTCGTGTAACCCTTGTTTGCCTCTGCGCTCCTTCGCGGGACCGCGCCGGAATACGGCAATGGGGGGAATACGCCGATGAGACGATTGACTATCCAGATTACTTTTTATTGCGGGCTGTTGATTCTGCTTTCTGCTTGTGGAAAAAAACCGCAACCGTCCGCGCAATCGGAGTCCGGTCAGTCTTCTACGGCCATTTCCGGCGCCAACCCAGCCGACTCGATTTCTCCTTCGCCGTTTGCCCGTCCGACCGGTTCGACAGTTCTGGCCGAACCTATGATGTTACCGGACGATCCAACGGCGGCATTGAGTTCATTGACCCAGGCGGTGCGAAAGTTCAGCGCCGAACACCAACGCGTGCCCGAAAGCCTCGAAGAAGTTGTCCGCGCCGGCTACGTCACGAATATGCCCAAGCCGCCTGCCGGGAAAAAATTCATCCTTAACCCGAAGCGCCTGGAGGTTTCGCTCGCTGGCAAATGACAGTCCGCGTCAAGCCACCTCATTGTTATGAAAAGTAATTCAGAGATTCAGTCCGAAGCGAAACGCGCGTTCACGCTGATCGAGTTGCTGGTCGTCGTTGCCATTATCGCGATTTTGGCGGGACTGCTCCTGCCGGCATTGGCCAAGGCCAAGGCAAAGGCGCTGACCACGCAATGCCTCGCCAACACCAAGCAAATCGGTTTGGCAATGAATCTTTTCGTCGGGGACAACAATGAAAAATTTCCATTCGCGGCTTATTACACTGGCGATTACCAGTTCCAGATTTCCTGGGACGACCAGCTGCATCGCTATCTGGGAGGAAATGCGCCGCAACCTCAACTCGACTTGGCGATCATGGACTCGGCCTACACTCCCAAATTGTTGAAATGTCCGAGCGACCAAATCCAAAACACCGTCGTCTGGGCGAATTACGGACAGCGTCGCAGTTATTCAATGGTAGATTCCGGTTCGGGCTTCGTGAATTATCCGGGCGAATTGCCCACGTTGACTTTGAACGTGGGAATTCAATGGCAAAAAAAGGATGGGTCGCCCCCGAAATACGATGCGCCGTCCTACAAAGCCAGCGTGGTGCTTCAGCCGTCCACAACGCTCGCGGTGGTTGAGAATCCGAAAAACGACAACATCGTTGGCAACATCTGGCCGACCACGGTCAGGAGCCCACAGGATCAAACCAATAATTACGGGCAAGCGGTTTTGGCGCTGCACAATGGGCGCTTCAATTACCTGATGCACGACGGCCATTCCGAACTTCTTAAAATCGGGCAAACGGTGGGCCGGGGAAGCATCGCCGCGCCGAGAGGAATGTGGACCGTCGCGACCGGCGATTGATTCTCGTGGATTACTTTGGCGGGGCTGAAATCTGGCTGTCAGCCAGCCAATCAGCCAGTCGTTGGGACCAATTTTTCACAGAAGCCAGCTGCGAGCGGTTTCCCATATTGAATGCGTGCCCACCGTGCGCGAAGAGATGAGCTTCGACGGAGACTCCAGCATCGCGCAATTTCGGCAGCAGCATGGCAACCGAGCGCGAAGCGCCGCGATCGTCGTTGGCCACGAGGAGAAAGGCAGGCGGCGCGTTGGTTGGAATGGTTTCCGGAATGCCGAGTGGCCCGGGATAAATCAGAATTTGAAAATCGGGACGACTGTTCTGCTGCTCGATCAGGTCGGCGGAATTCGCGTCGCCCGCAGCGTCGGCGTAAGCGACCATCGAGACCACCTCGCCGCCCGCAGAGAATCCCATGATGCCAAGGCGTTTGGCATCGACGTTCCATTCCGCCGCGCGGCTGCGCACCAGCCGCATCGCGCGCAATCCATCCGCGCGCGCATGTTTCTCGATGGCGTAGGGCGAGTTGGTTTCGCGCCCGAGGCGATATTTCAAAACAAACGCGGCCACGCCGATGCTGTTTAAATAGCGGGCGGGCTCGACGCCTTCCGCCTTGTAAACCAGTTCCCGATGCCCGCCGCCAGGGCAAATCACGACCGCCGAGCCGGTCGCCTTTTCTTTGGGCGGGAGAAAAATTGTGATCGAAGGGTTGTGAATATTTTTGATCCAATAATCCCTGGCGAGAATTGGCTCGTTGCGGCGTTCTTCAAAGTCGGGCGCGCCTTTGGGCCAGAGCGGAATTTCTTCCTGCGCTTCCGCGGCAGGAATTGTGAGGGGCAAGAGGACCGCGAGAAATAGTTTTGCCAGGTTCATGGTAAATAGAGAAGTCGTAGCTCAGGTGGAGCGTCGAGCCTTCGACGCGAAAGATCGGCGTACCGCGCCGACTCGAAACCAGAATTCCAAATCAAATTTCACTCAAGCGTCCGGTTGAATCGCCAAAGCGTTCCAGCGAAGACATACCGAGACGATCGGCCATGCTCAGGAAAAGATTGGTCGTCGGTTTGGCGCCGAGCTTGATGTGGCGGCCAGTCGTCAACGCGCCGCCGCCCGCGCCCGCGAGGAGGATCGGCAGATTGGAATGAGTGTGGCGATTGCCATCCGCGTTCCCGCCGCCATAAACGATCATGGAATTGTGCAGCAGCGAATGGCCATCCACGTCTTTTGTCGCCTGAAGTTTGTCGAGGAATTTGGCGAATTGTTTCACATACCAAAGATCAATCTCGGCAACTTTCTTGATCATCTCCGCTTTGTTCTGGTGATGGGACAAATCGTGATGGCCCTCGGAAATCCCGATGTCCGCGAACGAACGATTGCTGCCGTCATGCGCGAGCAACATCGTGACGATGCGGGTGGAATCGCTCTGGAACGCCAGCACCATCATGTCGTACATCAGCTGCACATATTCGCCGTGGTCGGATGGAATCCCTGCGGGAGTGTCGAGGGCGGGATCTTTAATATTTTCAAAACGTTCCGCTCGTTCGATGCGGGTTTCAATTTCTCGAACGCCGGTCAGATATTGGTCGAGCTTGTCCTTGTCGCGTGAGGCAAGCCGGCTTTGCATGTTACGCGCATCTTCGAGCACGAAATCGAGCACGGACCGTTGTTCCTGCTGGCGGCGCTTTAAATTTTGCGATCTTTCGCCATGCGTGCCGTTTCCGAAAAGCCGCTCGAAAACCAATCGCGGATTAAACTCCGGCGTCATGGGCGTGGTTGGCGAACTCCAGGAAATATTGTGTTGATAGGCGCACGAATAGCCCGAATCGCACGCGCCCGCTTTGCGCACTTGATCGCAGGTCAATTCCAGGGACGGAAAGCGGGTCAGGTGCCCGATGGACTGCGCCATGACCTGGTCGATGGAGATTCCCGCCCGAATGTCGGAGGCGCTTTTTTTCATGCGCACACCGGTGAGAAAAGTTCCGTTGGCACAGGCGTGATCGCCACCGCCGTCGAGTCCCGCTTCGGCGTTCAGATGGTTCAAGCCGCCGAGAATTTGCAGGGAGTTTCGGTTTTTTTCCAGCGGTTGAAGGGTGCGGGTGAAATCGAAAACTTTTCCTTCCCGGGTTGGCCACCACTCGGAAGGGATGGCGCCGTTTGGGAAATAAATAAAGGCCGTGCGCAGCGGCGCCCCCGTGGCCGTCATCGCCAGTTTGCTCGCCGCGCTGCCTGCTTTATTTACCGAAGCGAGAAGCGCGAGGGGCTTGAGGGACTCCATCGCCGGCAACGCGATGCATGCGCCAATGCCGCGTAGGAAATGGCGACGGCTAAAATTAAAATATTGCGTGGCAGGATTCGTTTTCATGGTGTTGTGCTCAATTGCGCCCGCTCTCCCGGAACTGATTTCGGCGACGGGACCGAGTCTGGCAGGTTTCGACGTTTCTGAAAAGGACCCGATTCAATGATGCCAGTCAGCAGCACGGAAGGGCGGCCGTGTTCTTTTTCGATCCGTTCGACAATTTGATCGACGGTTCCAACATCATAATATTCCAGCCCGCGACCCAAAGCGTAGGTGAGCAATTTTTCTGTGACGCAGCGGTAGAAATCGCGGCGATGTTCCGTTGCCAGGATATGTTTCAACTCGCCGACATTCTTGAACGGCTCGCCGGTGATGAGTTTTCCAGCCGCATCGATGATCTGGTCCTGCTCCTGATCGCGCCAGATGCCGAGGGCGTTAAAATTTTCCAGCGCGAGTCCCAGAGGGTCCATGCGATTGTGGCACGAAGCGCACAAGGGTTTGCTGCGATGCAACTCCAGCATTTCACGCAAACTCAATGAACGATTCTTTTTTTCACCGGCAACTTCCTCCAGCGCCGGGATATTCGGCGGCGGTGGTGGCGGCGGCAGGCCCAAAAGGTTGTCGAGGATGAATACGCCGCGTTTCACAGGAGACGTGCGGGTGGGATTGGAGGTCACGGCGAGCACGGTTCCTTCGGTGAGAATTCCGCCGCGCGGACTTCCTGACGGCAAGGTGACAAAGCGCATCTCGTCGCCTTGCACGCCCTCGATACCGTAATACTTCGCCAGTCGTTCGTTCAGGAAAGTCCAGTTGCTCTCAATCAATTCGGCGAGGTCCAAATCTTTGCGAAGAACGTGTTCGAAAACTTTTTCCGTTTCCTGGCGCATCGCATTTCGCAAATCACCGGTCAGTTCCGTGCGACCCTGATTGAACGGTTTGTTGATCTGAGCGCGAATCTTCTCAAACTCTTCTTTTTCGGCGGCGCTCAAATTCGCATTGTCTTTGCTTTTCAATTCCCTTAGTCGGGCGCGCAACTTTTCCACGCCGGGATCGACTTTGGTTTCCCTCAACCAAACCGCGCGGGCGTCGATCGGGACCGTTTCGATGTCGCGTGCCTGCAACCATTGTCCCGGAAAATTCCGCATCAACTCTTGGGAACGCCCGTCGGCCAACATCCGTTTGACTTGGGCGGGAAGATTTTCGCGCAACTTTTTCTGGCCTGCCAAACCAAACAATTCTTCGTCGGGCATGGATGACCAAAGAAAATAGGAAAGCCTCGAAGCCAGCGCATATTCATCGACCGATGGATGAATTTCGCTGCCCGAAATCGGTTCGACTTCCTCCTCACGAAATAAAAATCGAGGCGAAGCCAGCACCGCCACCATCGCCTGGGCAACGCCCGATTCAAAAGTTTTTCCAGGCTGGCGATAAATGCTCTCGGCCAATGTCGCGAGTCGGGCGGCCGTTTTCTCATCGACCGGATGCCGAAAGGCTTTGCCCGCGAATTTTTCCAGTAATTCTCCGGCGTAGTTGCGCCGCTCGGCAACGCTTTCGGGAACATCCTTGGGGAAAAAACGCTCGTAGTTTTTCGGGCGAACCCAAAAGTGTTCATCCATCGGCCCGCGAATTTTCACGGAGTTGACCCGCATCTCCAGCGACCGCGTCTGCTTTTCATCAGGCGTCAATGGCTCGACGGAAAAGGCCAACTGATGCTCTCCCGCCTGCAAGTTGGTTTCCACTTCGAAGTGATAAGTTTTACCGCCTTCCCAGCTGAAGTCTTTCCGCAACAACTCCTGTCCATCGACTTTGAAAATCAACCGGCATTTGTTGTAATCAAAAATTCCGTCGATGAATTTTTCGTTCACGGACAAATCCAGTAAAAGTTGGTAGGGGCCCGCGCGTTCCGTCTTGTAGCCGCTGGTGGTTGTCCCGGTTTCGTAGAACGAAAGCGATCCATTGCGCTTTTTGGTATTCGTCTGAGAGTTCGCATTGGCTTTCGCCTGAGTAAACTGGCCGCCGTAAATCATTTTTTCCGCCACCGTCTTGGAAACGATCGGCACAGCGGAGTCGACCACGGATTTTGCTGCGACCAGATATTTTTCGAGAAGCATTGGCGGAAGCGTCAGGACATCGCCGATATTATCGAAGCCGTGGCCCGAATCGTCCGGAGGAAATTCTTCTTCAGTTTTGAAATCCACGCCGGTCAATTCGCGAACAGTGTTTCGATATTCAACGCGGTTCAACCGGCGCAGCGTGACGCGACCGGGATCTGGATTCGCTGGATCAATTCCAAGGACGCCCGCTTTGATCCACGTTTCCACCGCGTGCTTTTCTTGGCTCGATGGCCTCGGCTTTTTTTCCGGAGGCATGATGCCCGCGCGCAAATATTTCAAGACCGTCCACCAAAGCTCGCGGTTTTCCAAGAGGGCGGAGTCCGATTTAAATTCGTCGAAGGCCACGCCGCCTTTGCTCACGCCGTCGGCATGGCAGTCGTAACAATATTTGGTGAGAACGGGCTGGACGGAATTTCGAAATTGGCGGCTGGCCGATGGTGAGTCCGCGGCCCGCAACGCTCCGCCCCGCGCCATCAATGTCATCAAGGCAATTGCCCAGAACAAACACGCGGCCAGTTTTCGTTTTTGAAATAAAGTGATTCGTTTCAACAGCGCCCTTATTGATTAAGCCTATTTCACCAAGAATTGCGGGACAACTCAATGGGACCGCTCAACATATTTTGATGACATGAACCCGTTTGACTTTGGGAAAGAGCGGTATTTTAAATGGTAAAGGCGCGTCACTCTTTGCGCGCCGGGAGTCTCCTCCAAGACGCGGTTTGTGCGCGGCAATCCTTGCCATTCGCGGCTGGATGCGAAAATCTCCCACACGTGACCCCTTCGGTTTTTGCCAAAAGCATTCTGGTTTGTTCGACGATGTTTTTGGCGGTTTCAAATTTCGGAGCCCCCCCGGTAAACAGCGACTGGGACGCCGAAAATTATTTTCTCCAGACGCAAGCCGGCCTGGAACAAAACTCGATCACGGCGGTCATGCAATCGCGCGACGGCTACCTTTGGGTTGGAACTTACACGGGGCTTTTGCGTTTCGATGGCGTCCGCTTCACCGATTTCACCCCCGGCAATTCGCCTGGCTTGCGCAATGGGCGGATCATCAAACTCTTTGAAGATGCTCGGGGCACGGTCTGGTTGGGACACGAAACCGGTGAGGTGACGGAGTTAAGAAATGGAGTTTTCACTCCCGCGCGATTTGAACCATCGCGTCCCGACGCTGCTCTGGTGGACATCAACATGGATGCGCGCGGCGATGTCTGGATTTTGCATGGC
>JBDSIW010000297.1:0-2518 GCA_039917795.1 Verrucomicrobiota bacterium
GGTTGCCTACGGTTTCGGCGGAGTCGTTCCAACAAAAGCTCCCGCAGGATAAACCGATGTTGCACGCATTGCTCGACGACGACCTGAAAGCAACGATCAAAGTCCAGGTTCGCGGCGAGGCGCGCGAAATCGCCCTTGCAACCAATGCGGCGGCGCAATCTGGAATCCTCGCCGCAAAAGCCCTCGTCACCAGCTCCAACAATATCCCCGTAATTTCTGACGTCGGCGATTTTGAAAAGGACCAGAAATTTTCCTACGGCGCGTGGGTGTTTTTGGACAAGGACAAGGACGGAGCCATTTTCTCGCGCATGGACGACACGAACGGTTTTCGCGGATGGGATTTTTGGGTCGAAGGCGGCAAACCCGGGACACACATTGTCAGCAAATGGCCGGATGACGGCTTGAAAATTACCGCGAATAAGGAAATTGAAGCAAAACGCTGGACGCACGTCTTTGTGACCTACGACGGCTCTGCCAAAGCTGCGGGCGTAAAAATTTATATCGATGGCGAAAGCCAGGCCGTCACGGCGCACACCGACAAACTGACCAATTCCATTCGCACGGCGATTCCATTCAAGATCGGGCAGCGCGGCACCACGTCGCCGCTGGACACGGCGGGCGTGCAGGACATTCGCCTTTACGAGCGCGTTTTGGAGCCGGCGGAAATCAAATCCCTTTCGCGCGAGGCGCGTCTCTCGTTCTTACTGGCGACGACCGCCGAGAAACGAAGCAAGAGTGATAACGACGAACTTTACAAAACCTGGCTGGAAAATTTCGATCCGCAGTTCAAAAGTTTGCGGGAAGCCCTGGCAGGTGTCGTCAAGGAGAGTGACGCCATCAAAGTCCGTGGGACCGTGGCTCACGTGATGCACGAAAAAGAGACGCCATCGGAAGCTTTTGTGCTTTCCCGTGGTGAATACGACAAACGCAAAGACAAAGTGGAGCCGAATACGCCTGCGGCACTTCCACCAATGCCGAAGGATTTACCTCGCAACCGGCTTGGTTTTGCCAAATGGCTTCTCTTGCCCGAAAACCCGTTGACCACCCGTGTCACCGTGAACCGATTCTGGCAGGAAATTTTTGGGACGGGAATCGTCCGGACTACCGGCGATCTCGGCGTCAGCGGCGAAATGCCGTCGCACCAGGAATTGCTCGATTGGATGGCGGTGGAGTTTCGTGAATCGGGTTGGGACGTGAAAAAGTTTTTTAAACTGCTCGTCACGTCCGCCACTTATCGCCAGGCCGCGACGGTTTCGCCGGAAAAATTGTCAAAGGATTCTTCCAATCGCCTGCTGTCGCGGGGACCTCGATTCCGGATGGACGCGGAAATGGTGCGCGATTACGCCTTATCCGCGAGCGGTCTGTTGGTTCCAAAAATCGGCGGGCCGAGCGTCAAGCCTTACCAACCCGACGGCGTTTGGGAAGCGGTGGCCATGCCGGGCAGCAACACCCATGATTACAAACGGGATTCTGGAGAGAGCTTGTATCGACGCAGTCTTTATACGTTCTGGAAACGTTCCGCGCCTCCCGCGTCGATGGAGATTTTTAATGCGCCCAGCCGCGAAACCTGCGCCGTGCGGCGCGAGCGAACCGATACGCCGTTGCAGGCGCTGGTCACCTTGAATGACCCGCAATTTGTCGAGGCCGCGCGGAATCTTGCGCAATCCGCGCTTAAGGAAGGCGATGAAAAGGCGCGGCTCGATTTCATGGCCCGCCGCTTGTTGGCGCGACCGCTCCGGACGGACGAGAAAAAAATCACCTCCCAGATTTTGGAAAAGTTGATCCGCTACTATGAATCAGCTCCCAAAGATGCCGAGCAGTTGATTACTTTCGGGGATTCCAAACCAGACAGCGCCTTGGACAAACCGACGCTCGCGGCCTACACGATGGTAGCCAACCAATTGATGAACCTCGACGAGGTCCTGAACAAATAACTTATGAACTCAGAATTTGATGTGCATCCGCTGATCAAAGATTACGTCCGCTACGAAACGCGGCGGCAATTTTTTCGGCGCGGCGCCAGTTTTATGGGCGCGGCGGCGTTGGGAATGCTCGCGCCGTCGATCTTGAATGCGGCCCAGAAAAAATCGGGGGTGATTGGTGGCGACTCGTTCGTAGCTCCGCATTTTGCGCCCAAAGCGAAGCGGGTGATTTATCTCCACATGGTGGGCGGTCCGCCTCAGATGGATCTCTACGATTACAAACCCGTCATGCAGGATTGGTACGACAAAGACTTGCCGGAATCAATTCGCAAGGGCCAGCGGCTCACGACCATGACATCGGGCCAGGCGAGGTTTCCAATTGCGCCGTCGAAATTCAAATTTACGCAGCACGGAAAAGCAGGAATGTGGGTGAGCGAATTATTGCCCTGGACGGCGAAGATGGCGGACGACATGTGCTTTGTGCGCTCGATGCACACGGAGGCCATCAATCACGAGCCCGCCATCACCTTCATGCAGACCGGCAACCAGATCACTGGCCGCCCGTGTCTCGGGGCGTGGGTTTCGTACGGGCTCGG
>JBDSIW010000298.1:0-6183 GCA_039917795.1 Verrucomicrobiota bacterium
CGAGGATAAAGCGGCGGCAGATTGGCGCGTCGATTCTTTGCGAGCACGGATAGTGGTCGCGGAAGAGCCGCGTTACAGCCAGGAATATCTGGAGCCGGAGAAACGCTCCATTGCCAACGCGATTCAAATTTTCTTCCGTGATGGAACGAAGACGGAAAAAGTTGAGGTGGAATATCCCGTGGGCCACCGTCGTCGCCGCAAGGAAGCGATCCCGTTGTTGCTTAAAAAATTTCAGGCCAATCTCGCGACGCAATTTCCGGCGCAACAAGTCGAAAACATTCTGGAACTGTGCCAGGACCACGAGAAGCTCGACGCGACCCCTGTGGAGAAATTTGTCGGGCAGTTCGTTCGCGCATAGAGAAAAGCGTCGGCGAACGGTCACCTTCAAATAGGTGATGCCCACGCCATGCTTTCCGCTTTCAATCAGTTTTTTGGCAGAATACCTTTCATCGTTCGCTTTCCAAATGAACGTCACCCGTCCATTGCCGCAATGAAAAAACTGTTGAAGCAGATGCTCCATAAAGCGACCCGGCAGGATTACACCGTCGTCCTGACCATGAAGTCGCTCGGTCGCACCCGTGACACCGATGTGTTTTCCGAAGAGTATATCCGTTTGTCCACTTTGGAATTGGCAGTGCGCGAGATAATTGATCGGGGCATCGCAGGCGCGGCGGCGGAGGTCGGCGTTTACCGCGGTGATTTTGCAAAACATTTGAATCGGCTTCTTCCTGACCGGGACCTTTATCTCTTCGACACGTTTTGCGGATTCGAGGAACAAAATATCGCCCACGAGTTGCAGAATGGTTCCGCCGTGAAGCACGACGACTTTACGAACACCTCCGTCGAGCTGGTCCTGTCGAAGATGCAGCACCCCCAAAAAGTTCGGGTTCTCAAGGGACTTTTCCCAGCGACGACGGAAGGAATCGCCGACTCGACTTTCGCGCTGGTCTCGCTCGATTGCGACCTGGAGAATCCGATCCTGGCCGGTTTGGAATATTTTTATCCGCGATTGTCAGCGGGAGGCTACATTTTCGTGCATGATTACAACAATGCGCTGTATCGCGGGGTGAAATCGGCGGTGAACAAATTCTGTCGTGAGAACGGGGTGTTCCCGGTCCCCTTGACGGATTCCTGCGGCACGGCTGTGATTTGCAAACCTGCCGCAACAAAGCTTTGAGGAATCCAACCTCCCGCTTTTCCGCGCTCACGAAACTTTAAGAAGTTGGAACGGAGACCGCCACCGGCTCCGCCTTGCGCAGATAATTCCAGGCGAAAAGCCCGGTCAGGAATAAGACCACCGCGCAAACCAGGTAGGGCAGGGCAGGCTGTTGATCGAAAAGGCTCGCGGCGAAAATAGGTCCGACAATCCGCGCCAGACTGCCGATTCCTTGCGTCACCCCCATCGTCGTCCCTTGCTCCGTCCTTGGTGTGAGCAGCGAAATCAAACCGAAAACGGGCGGACGGGTCAGGCTCGAACCAATGGCAAACACACCGAGTCCAATCAGGAGCAACGCCCACGTGGTCGAGTAAGGAATGGCGCCGATTCCAATGGCCGCGAGGATCAAGCTGATGGCGATCAACCGCGGTTCGCCCATTTTTTTGACGAGCCGCCCGGTCAAGCCTCCTTGCACGAGCGCCCCGAGCAATCCGCAATAAACAATCAACCACGCAATCGTTTGCGCGCTTTTGCCAAGGGTCAGATCAAGATGAAATCGTTTGGCGACCAGCAGGCCGATCGTGGTTTCAAAACAGGTAAAGGAAAAGGTCGCGAGAAAAAAAATTCCCACCAGCAGGCCAAGGGTGGGCTGGCGCAACGTGTGTAGAAATTGATCGAAGTGCGGACGCTGCTCAACGTGATGGGCGGCGGGTTGCCAGCTTTCCCGCAGAATGAAAAACGCGGAAATGAAATTCAACGTGCAAAGCGCAGCGGCGGTCCAGCCAGGCCCGGTCAGGCCAAAATAACTGATGCTGACCGCGCCCAGCGCCGGTCCAAAAATAAAACCAAGGCCAAACGCCATGCCGATTAAACCCATGCGCGCCGAGCGTTTTTCCGGCGGTGTGATGTCCGCAATGTAAGCTTGAGCGACCGTGATATTCGCGCCGCAAATCCCGGCGAACATGCGCGAGGCGAGGATCAACCAAAGCGCCATTTCGTTGCCCATCCCGGAGCCAATGGCAAATAGAACGTAGGAACCAGCCGCGCACGCGGTGCTGCCCAGCAGGACGGGCCGCCTTCCAATGCGATCCGAAAGCCGCCCCCAAATCGGCGCGAAAATGAATTGCATGAGCGAGTAGGACGCCATGATTGCGCCGATTACGAAACCGGACGCGCCAAAGTTTTTGCTGAAGATCGGGAGCAACGGCAGAATTAATCCAAAGCCAACGAGGTCGATGAAGACGGTCAGAAAAATT
Organism: Verrucomicrobiota bacterium; assembly: GCA_039917795.1. Lineage (GTDB taxonomy): Bacteria > Verrucomicrobiota > Verrucomicrobiia > Limisphaerales > CANJXF01 > CANJXF01. Next base: position 2,413 of record JBDSIW010000298.1, read on the forward strand.
ATCAGGATGGACGGTTTTTTCATTTTTTAGACGAGCGAAAGTTGTATTCGTCGCGGGATAGGAGCGCGAGATAAATTAACCTGCGGGAAAGGTGGGGGCCGGCTTCCAATCTGCCTGCTGGAAGCCGGTAAGCGCATCCGATTCAAGTGGGGCTGGAAACCCCTTGGCCGACTTGCCTGCCTCACTAATTATTTTTTTCGATCTCGATCCCGACCGCGCGATCCAGCCGCGTCCTGGCCACGGAATAATCGCGCAGCGCCTGGATCTGCGTTGACCTCGCTTCGGTCAACGCCGTTTGCGCGCCGAGGACGTCGAGTTGCGTTCCGCTTCCAGCATCCACCCGCGCCCGCGCCAGGCGCAACGCTTCGTCCGCTCGTTCCTGGACTTATTTCTGCGACTCCAAAAGTTCCTTCGCTTCGATGAAACTCGAATAGGCGGTGCGCACTTCCAGTTCGATCCTGCGGGCCGCTTCGTCCACGTCGATTTCCGCCCGTTCGTGCAAGGCTCTGGCTTCGACCACGCGGCCTTGGGCCAATCGTCCATCGAAAATATCCCAGCTCAACTGCGCGCCGGTGAACCAGCCGGAAATATCGCGGGTCAGATCCGTGCCGAATGCCGAGCTGCGACCCCCGTATCCTGCAAAAGCCTGAACGCTGGGTTTGTAACCGCCCTTCGCGTTCTCGATGTTTTCGCGCCGAAGCTTTTCGGTTTTGCGAAGGGATGCGAGTTCGGTCCGGTTTTCGTAAGCGCGGAGCAACGCGTCAGTCAAATCAATTTTGAAAGGTTGATCGGTCAGTTTTCCCGTCAACTTTAGAGGGATATCCTCACCGATTCCTTGCGGAAGATTGTAGCCGAGAAAATTGGCCAAATTATTTTTCGCAATGCGATGGGCATTGCGCGCGCGAATCAATCTCGGCCGGGCATTGGCAACCTCCACCTCGGCGCGCAGCACGTTAAACCGCGGAACCGTGCCCGCCTCCAGTCGGCGCGACGTGTCTTCGAATTCTTTCGTCAGAAGATTAACGGAAGCTTCCTGCACAATGATGTTTTGTTCCGCGAGCAAAACGTCGTCGTAAGCGATGCGGACATCGCGCAACGTGTCCGCGACAACGGTTTGAAAATTCAAGATGGCCTGTTCCTTCGTGAGCTTCGCCGCGCGCAACGCGGAGGTGATTCGCCCGCCCTCATAAATCGATTGCACGATGCGAATGTTCCCCGACCATTTTTGGTCATTGTTGACGATGACTGGAAAACCTACCGCCGCTTGCGTCGGAAAAGTTTCAACCGCGCTCTGGTCGCTGATCTGGTAATCCGCGCCCGTTCGAAGTTTCGGCAGCGCAATCGCGCGCGTCTGAATGACGACTCCATGGGCTGCTTCCAGATCCGCCTTGCCGCGGAGGATGGCGGAGTTTTGCGTGAGGGCGATATTCAAACTTTCTTCCACGGACAACGGCTGGGAAAGCCAGTTGGTCGATTCAACCGCGCGCTGGCTCGCGTTGCTTTGCAGTGGAAGAAACGAAATTGCGAGCGTGAAAGCAGCCGCTAATGAAAATTTCAGAAGGCGCATAATTATTTCTTTGTGAGAGCGGCTGTGTTCGTTTCGCCGGAAGCCGTGCGCTGAATGAAAACGTCAACCTGCTGGCCCACGTAAATGGGTGTTTGCGGGCGATCGAGCTGGAATATGATCTGCAAGACTCGGGTATCCACGCGCTCGGCGCTGTCTCCCGTGAGCGAACGTTTCGGGATGACGAACGGCTCGATGCGAACGAAACGAAGCGGGAGGGGAGCTTTCGTGTCGCCCTTCAAGAACGCCACCGCTGGCTGGTCGGCCTGAACCATCCACGCGTTTTGCTCGTCCACATCCGCGCGAATCTGAAAGGTGTTCACGTCGCCGAGCATCATCATCGGCTCCGCGGAGGCGAGAGTCGCGTACTCACCGGCGCGGGCGTTGACTTGCAAAACAACGCCATCACGAGGCGCCCGAATTGTGAGAATTTCCAGGTCCGTTTCCGCGCCCTTCACGACGCTTTGCGCCGCCTTGATGTCGGCCTCGACTTTCGCCAGACGCGCCTGGCTGTTTTGCAAACCGAACTCCTTTCGTTTCCATTCCTCTTCACTGGAAACTTTGTCCTTCACCAGCTTGGTGATCCGGTCGAACTGGTCGGTCATATCGGCAAGCTGCACTTTTTCCATCGCCAGTGTCGCCTCCAGAACCTTGAGTTGCGATCGCGCGGTTTCCGCTCGGGCACTCGCCTCGCGATTGTCCATCTGTAACAAAGGATCGCCGTTCTTCACCTCAGACCCGACTTGAACCAGGACTTTCTGGATCAAACCGGCTTTGTTCGCGCCGATCTTTACGTTTTCTTTCGTCGCTTCGATAATTCCTGTGGCGGCGAGCGAATTCGCGAAAGGCGAGCGCGCCGGTTCGGCCAGCGGCTTGGGAGGCGGCGGTTGAAATTTGAGCCGCTTCACCATGTAAACACCGCCAACCAATCCGAGAATGGCGAGGTAAAAACTAAGACGTTTGAATATCATAAAATGGTTTTGTGCGTTGGGTGATTGAGGCGAGCAAGATGTTTAATGTTCTCCTTCCATCGAGATTCCTTGGTGGGTTTCGTGGACGCGACTGACCCGTCCGTCTTCCATCTCGGTCATGCGATCGGCGAATTCATAAATGCGATTATCATGGGTGACTACGATGACGCATCGTCCCGGAGCCCGGGCGACTTCCCGCAGCAGTTCCATAATTTTCTGGCCGGTGTCCTTGTCGAGCGCAGAAGTCGGCTCGTCGCAAATAATTAATTTTGGGTCGTGGACGAGTGCGCGCGCGATGGCGACACGTTGCTGTTGGCCGCCTGAAAGATTGGTGGGACGATCATTGCCGCGCCCTGCCAGACCGACGAGTTCCAAAACTTCGGCAGATTTTTTTTCAGCCTTTTTGCGGGGGACGCCATTGATCAGCAGCGGCACGCTGATGTTTTCCACGCAGGAAAGAGTCGGAATCAAATTAAATTGCTGGAAAATAAATCCGATGTTTCGTCCGCGAAATTCGGTGATGGCCGATTTGGGCAACCCGTGCAGCGGCGCATGGAAAACATCCACTTCACCGGAATCGAATTCCAAGGTCCCGGCGATCACGCTGAGCAGCGTCGTTTTCCCGCAGCCGGACGGACCCACGATCATCAGCAACTCGCCCGCGCGCGCATCGAAGTTCACGCCTTTAAGCGCGTGCGTTTTTGCTTCGCCGGTGCCAAAGGTTTTGCTCACGTTACGCGCGTGAACCGCAAATCCATTCTTGGAATTAGCGTCCGTGTTGCCGTTGGTTGCTGAGTTCATTTTATCCACGGAAGACAATCGCCGGCTCCAGCTTCCGGATTTTGAGAATTCCCAGCACCGCCGCGAATGCGCAGATGAACATGATCACGATGAGCGTAAATAGTGGGAGCTGATAGGGCAGGGCGAAGGGCGGCATGCCCTTTTTCAAAACGAGCAGGCCAAACAAAACCGTCAGGCCAATTCCCATTCCGTAGCCGATCAGGCCAACGGTGAACGATTGTAGGAGGACCATTCGCGTGAGCAACCAGTCGCTTGCACCCATGGCTTTCAGCGCGCCGATGTTGCGGAGGTTTTCCAGGATGAAGGAATAAAACGTCTGCCCGGCGATCGCCACGCCGACGATGAACCCGAGAAGTATCGTGGTCGCAAACGACATTGGGATTCCGGTATTGCGAAAATACCAGATAACGGTGGAGCGGGCGAATTGGCTTTCCG
>JBDSIW010000299.1:0-3140 GCA_039917795.1 Verrucomicrobiota bacterium
TCAAAGCTGAAATGCGGCAGCGCTTTGGCTGGTAATGAATCTTGAATTTTTCAAACCGGCGGCGAAGGAGGAATTCTTCGACGCTATCGCATGGTATGAAAGGGAATCGCCGGGCTTGGGAAAAGAAATTGCCGATGAGGTTATCCAGTTGTTTGAACACGCGCAGTCCCAACCGGAGGTTTTGCGCAAAGTTCGTGGTCGGGCGCGCAAAATCCACCTGAAACGATTCAAGGATTACAGTATTTATTTTGCAATCAAAGACGATGCCTTCTCCGTTATTTCGGTTTTCCACGGAGCGCGAAATCCTGCCGAATTGCGCCGACGGCTGAAATGAAAAGTCTGCGAACGTTTCAGTCACGAGCCAGTTCGTGCGCAGCTCAATCTGTCGAATTTTTTTGAGAATTTCGCGGGGAATCATTCTCAATTCTTTTTCAAATGGGTCGTAGTCGAGGCACCACTTTTAATTCTTTCGATGATTTTGCTTTTGGGCAGAAATAATTCTGCTGAACCGCGCTGTGCTTCTTCTATTTCTTCACGAGTCATTGAAGAAGCGATTGAATAACGTTTTTCATCGAAATCAAGACGAACATCTTCGTTTGGACAATCTGCCATTGCCAAATTAAGCCACTCGTAAGCCTCTACTAAATCTCGCCTTGGATATTCTGGGTCAGCATAGGCTTCAGATAAACCAAGCTGCGCTTCGCCCATGTAGGAAATAGAAGTTGTGGAACTAGGAACCGCAACCTTTAGAAACCACTTAATTCCTTCCTCAAAATTCCCTTTAGTGCCGCGGCCATCTATAAATGCTGATCCCACCAATGTGAAGAGAATCGAAAGGAAGAAAAATGGTGCGGTGTTCCGGGAAAAGTTGCGCATATCGAGCTGAGTCAAGTTTTGATCATTTGGAATTGCCTCCAGTTTAAATCGCGGCATCCTAAAAACGAGATTGGTTTTCTGGTCAATTAGTCTGACCAGGCGACATGGAAAACGACCGGGGAAAATAACGACCGGCAGAATTGTCTGATCGGGACAGTCGAGTTTGCCGTCGGCGCTGAAGCTTTTGTGAGAGACCGACACGCATGTTTCGATTTCAACGCGATGATTGCGTCAAATGTTCTTCACCCCGCCGCATTTGGAACGGGACGCTCTCGATGATTCCCGCAACCACGTCGTTCATTTTGTAGCCGCGCTTTCCTGCGCCCTTGGTGATTTTTTCTACGGCGCAACGATCGTACATTTCCAGCCCGCGACCCAGCGCGTAGGTGAGCAACTTCTCGGTGAAGCAATGGACAAAGTCCGCTTGCTTCTGCGAGACCAGAATTTGCCGAAGCTCGGTAGCGCCCTGAAATATTTCGCCCGTGACCAATTCGCCGGACGGATCGATGGGCAATTTATCATCCTCTTTGCGCCAGGCGCCAATCCCATCGAAATTCTCAAAGGCGAAACCGATCGGGTCCATGCGCGCGTGACAGGAAGCGCAATTAGGGTCGGCGCGATGTTGGACCATGCGCTGGCGAAGCGTGCCGGTCAACGGGGTGCCTTTGCCTTCCTTCAATTCCGGAACGTTGGGCGGCGGCGGCGGCGGTGGCGTTCCGAGGATGTTTTCCAAAACCCATTTCCCCCGCTTGACCGGAGAGGTGCGTGTTGGATTCGAGGTCAGGGTCAGGATGCTCGCCTGCGTCAGAATTCCGCCGCGAGTCGCAGTTGCGGGATTTCCTTTCAAACTGACGCGCTGAAACGCTTCGCCCGTGACGCCGGGAATGCCGTAATGTTTTGCCAATCGCTCGTTGACGAACGTGTAGTCCGCGCTAAGCAGATCGAACACACTGCGGTTCTCTTTCAAGATGGATTCAAAAAACAGTTCCGTCTCTTGGCGCATGGCAAAGCGCAGGGCGTCGTCAAACGCGGGGTATTTTTCCTGATCGGGGCGGACCAGATCGAGATTGCGGATCTGAAGCCATTGGCCCGCGAAGTTTTCCACAAGCGCGTGTGATTTTTTGTCCGTCAGCATGCGTTTGATTTGCGCGTCCAGATTCTTGCGCAATTTTCCGCGCTCGGCCAGACGCAACAGTTCTGCATCCGGCATGCTGCTCCAAAGAAAATAGGATAGTCGCGAAGCAAGGGCGAACTCGTCAATCGGGTGAATCGATTTGGAATTGTTCGGGTTGTTCTGGGGTTCGTCGCGAAACAAAAAATGTGGGGAAACCAAAATGGCTTCCAGCGCGAGTTTGATTCCTGATTCAAAATTCTCTCCCTCGCTTTGCGCCAAATCCACGAATTGAACGATGCGATCCAATTCGCTGGCGCTAACGTTCCGGCGGAAGGCACGCCGCGCAAAGCGGCCAATGATTTCCCGGGCGTATTGTTTTCTTTCGCTTGCCGCAACTGGAACCGCTTTCGGAATAATGCGCTGGTGAGTCTCGCTCAAAACAACCGGGCCCGCAGGACCGATTATTTCAATATAATCCACCACCAGATTGCGATCACGATTGGAAGGATCCGGATCGTTTTTGTTCACGTAGTTATTGATGTAGGCCACGGCAATTTTTTGCTGGCCAGCCGGGACGGAAAATGGCGCTTCATAGATGGCCGGTTTACTTTGGGTGGCCGTGACATCGAAGGTTTTGATTTTTTGCCCGCCCGCCCAGATTTCCATTCGAGCCGGTTCGTCGCCGGCTTGTTCTCCATAGGCGCGAACGCGAAACAAATACTCCCCAGTCTCACGAAAAAGGTTTGTGGTGCTGATTTCGCCATTGCGACTCAACCGAAAGCCCGAACTCACTGGCTCTCCCACCGTCGCGGCCATTTTAGTCGCCGCAATTCGTTTCGTGGCGCCATTCGTGGAGAAACGCGTGATCATTGCCGCGTCCAATATTTTCTCCGCCGCCGCCATGTATTTTTCCAGCAGGATAGGCGAGAGCGAAAGAACGTCGCCATTGTTGTCAAAACCATAACCCGTGTCGTCAGCCGGAAAATCTTCCGCAGGATGGAAATCGACGCCGAGCAAGTCGCGAATCGTGTTGTTGTATTCCGTACGGTTCAGGCGGTGAAACGTGACGCGGCCTGGATCCGGATGATCGCAATCGCAATTAAAGACGTCTGCTTCAATCCACTTGGTGATTAACGAGCGCTCCTTTTCG
>JBDSIW010000300.1:0-5637 GCA_039917795.1 Verrucomicrobiota bacterium
CTTAGGCTGCGAGAGCGAACTCTTCGTTTGCTTTTATGTTTTGGTTTGATTTTTTACGAGGCCAACAAACCATCCTCGGCATGCCGCCTCTGGCGTATTTCCAAAGTCGAAACCAGTACGCCCCCAAAAGCAACGCGCGAAATATCCGACACAAATCTCCATCGGTCAATTAGCGAGTTGGTCTTCGCATCTGCGAACAGATTCCTTTTACGGCCGCAATTTAGATCGTTGCTCGACACCAAGCTTCAACAACATCACCAACGTCAGTAATACACAACTCCACCCAAACCAATCTCCATGCCGATGGTAAAAAGTCGGCACGCGCTTCCCGCCAATGGGCAGCAATGGAACCCGCGCGATTTTGAAACCGGCTCCGTAGATGTCTTTTGTTCCGGGAAAATAAACTTCATGCAATCGGCCTCGGGAATCGACCCAGCACGTCAACCCGTTGTTCGTGCAACGAACGAGGGGCAAGCCATTTTCGATGGCGCGAAAGAGGGCATCAACGGCGTGTTGCCATTGCGCGGCGCTGTCGCCGAACCAACCGTCGTTGGTCAGGTTCAGTAAAAAATCGGTGTCCGCATCCGCATATTCCCGGACCAGATGAGGAAAGACATCTTCGGAACAAATCAGCACCGAAATTTTTGCGTTAGGTTCGGTCAGACGAAACGGGATGGGATCATTCCCGGCCTTAAACCCGCGGTCGATGAAACGAAATTTGTTCAGGAAAGGGAACCATCGGCCGAGCGGCATGTATTCTCCGAACACCACGAGATGCCTTTTATGATAGCGGGCGATCGGTTCACCGCTCGGGGCGATGAGAAAACTGCTATTGAACCAATCGATCTGCGGAGGGTTTCCGGAGTTTTCTCTGGCCTGAAAATCATTTGCGCCAAAGATCATCCAGATTTTATGAGGGATAACGAGGCTGGTCACTGCGTCGTGGACCGATGAATTGAACCGGGTCATAAAGTCGGGCAACGCCGCTTCCGGCCAGACCAGGACATCGGGGCGCTCGGCCAATGCACTCTCGGAAAGTTGAACCAGTTTCTTGAAGCGATTGGTTTTCTCGGACGGGTCCCAAATGACGAACTGCGGGATGGCGGGTTGAACGAGAGCAATTTTCAATTCACGTCCCGTCGGCTCTTCGTTCCTCAAGCGTTTGAAGCCAAAAATAAAAACCGCGGCCAACGCAATCAATGGCCAGACAAGCTGGCCTAACCAGAGCCGATACAACTTGGGACGATGAAAGGCGCAGAGCATTGCGGTCATCAGCGAGACCGATATCCAAACGATCAGAAATGAGACGCCATAGACTCCAGTCAGTGAAGCGATCTGAATCAATGGAAGAAATTTGAATTGCGAAACGCCCAGTGAGTATGGAAAGCCGGTCAGGATTCGCGCAACGCCCATCTCCATCGCTACCCAGGCGGCGGCGCAAAGGAACGACCAGAAGGCCCATTGCCACCACGGGACGGAGGCAAGTTGATCCGCCAGTTGCGTCAGGTTCTCAGGGGAATTACCGGGGGCGGTTGGTTTTGGAACGACCCGGCAACAGACCCATACCCACGCAGCGGTGTAAAGCGCCATGAACCCGCCGACTCCCAACCAAATGAGTGTGGCTTCGCGTTTCGGAATCAAAAGCAACCAGTAGAAGGACACGAGGTATTGCGCCAGACCGGCCAGGTATCCAATCGCAAAGATTTTTTTGCCGGGCTGTCCGAAAGCAGAAATCAAGATCAAACCCGGTGCGAACCAGGCAAGCCAAGCCAGTTCAAATTTCGGGAAGGCCAGAGCCAACAAAATCCCCGCCAACAGCGAAAGGCCATATCGTTTTGCGCGTTTTCTCGGAGGAAAGAGGTGGTTCAAGACGACAGCTTGTGAAAGATGGTTTGAAAAACAAGGCGGAAGAATATCACGCCATGGAAAGGGTGCATCTCACTTTCTCTCGCCTTTTTGTCGTCCAGGAGGAGGGACGGCTGAGATTAGCCCAGCGTTTCAACGATGGGTTGGCGTTATACATTTAAGAAATTCCGGAGGGACGGCTGAGGGGGGGAGCGCGCTTCGTGGCAATCTGTTTTTCAGTCCACCCTCCGGGACTTGGTTCAATTCCACCACGACCCGGCGCTGAAACGCCGGGCTATTGTCGAGTGTCACTCCGGGACAACCGCCCTGGCGAACATCTTGCAAAAACCTGAGGCGCGCCCCATGGAAAACGTTTCCCCTTCCAACATTGACAAAGGTTTGCGACCCACGAATGATTCTGCCTCACCCGCGCTGAAAAAAAACGTATGAAAAATATTCTCATCATCCTCACTCTTTGTTTTTTTGGAACTCAGGCCAAAGCACTTCAGTTTTACGAATCGTTTGCATATCCACCGGCTTCTGCTCTGGGTGGGCAAGGAGGATGGGTGCTCTCTTCCGGCGCCAACCCCGTTATCCAGGCGGGCACTTTGGTCACGCCTGGCTTGATGCCGTCGGGCGAAGGCAACAGCCTTGGGTTTGGAGGGGGAGCGATGGAAGCGCGTCACGCGCTGACGAACTTGTTGGGTGGAGAGAACGCCGGCACTTATTTTTATTCGCTTACTTTCAAAATCACTGCGTTAGGTTCGATGACGACCAACGGGGGTTTCATTGCCGCTTTTTCTCAATCGATTCAGACGAACACTTATGGCGGATTATTATATCTTCGCAAAGACGTTCTGGGGGCTGCGAATAGCTACAACATCGGCGTAGCAAAAACCTCCGGCTTGGGCGGAGCACCGGTTTGGTCGGGCAACGCCTACCTGGTAGGCCAAACAAATTTTGTGGTCTGCAAATACGCGACGGCCGACCAAGGAGACTCTTCGACTTTGTTATGGATCAATCCCAATCCCACTAATTACGGAGTAGCTGACGCCAATCGTCCCGCTCCCACCCTGACCGCTACGGCTGGCACTGATTTGCTCACTGGCGTCGGCCAAGTGGTAATTCACCAAACCTCAGCGACTGAGGGGCCGGGTGGCATAGTCCTCGACCAAATCCGAGTGGAGGGCAGTTGGCCAAATGTGACTCCTGTTCCGCTGACCATGAACGTGGCCATCATCAACGCCACTGACTTCTATATGTCCTGGGGCGGAAATCAGAACGTTCTTTTACAGCAGGCCACCAATCTCACACCACCGATTGCTTGGACCGATTTGAATGGCGGCCTGTCCGGCGACGCCAGTATCAAGAATTACACAATTCCCAATGTGCAGAGCCAGCCATCGCCGCGGTTTTTCCGACTCCATGCGTGGCACGCAGACTAATCGAATTGAGGGAGCAGTGGCTTCGGGTTACGTCTTCGGCATATTCGCAAAGAAGGCTTTGGCGTTCCCGGCAATCTTTCTTCTGGAAAATCTGTTAGGGCGCGGCGATTGACAATTGAGGCGGGATCGATCGCCCCAAAATTGATCGCTCGTCTGCTTGCGTGATGGGAAACGTTTTTCCATTCCGAGGGAGCCGGTAACCCTTTATGGTGGGCATCAGCGTGAAAATGCGAATTGCTTCTTCAGTATTGGTCCATTGGGTTTCCCTGCCCCTTGTCATCTTCACGATTAGCGCCGGCAACGTTGCGGAGGTGGAATTAACTTTGGAGATGCGCGATCCCATCACTGGCAAGATCGTGCTCAAACGAAAAGGTTGACCGCTCCCGCGTGGGGCGTCATCGCCGTGGATGTCTGGAATTTTCGCTGGTGCAAAACCGCGTCGATGCGCGTCGATGCGATTGTGCCGCGAATGAGCAAGGCGCTGGATGCCGCCCGCGCGCTCGGCATGACAGTGATGCTCTGCCCAGCGACGTCGTAGACAATTACGTTGGCTACCCGCAGCGTGAAGCGATCTTCGCCTTGCCGAAATTTCCCGTGCCCACGGTGGTGAATGTCACTTACCCGCCCGTGCCCGATGCCGGCGGCCGCTCTTGTGGACGCGAACCGTGCGCGGTGAATTACGGTTGGGAAGGAATGCATCCAGCATTGCGCATCGCTGAGGCGGATTTGATCCCCGACACGCAGGCTGAGGTTTATGCGATCTGCAAACAACGCGGCTTGACTCACCTGATCTACATTGGATTTCACACTCAGGTGTGCTTGCTCGGGAAGCCAATGGGGTTGAAGGCCATGAAGTCCGCTGGGTTGCTGTGAGTCCTGGCGCTCTACATGACCGATGCTCATCCCGGATACGATCCCTCGCGCAATTTCACTCCCGACCTCAACACCGAACAGGTCGTCGAAAATTTCGAGAAACACCTGTCGCCCACCATCAGTTTTCAGGACGAACTGACCAAACTTGGAAACTGGGAGCTGCGTTGGGTGGTTGATCCGGTTCGAGTCACACCCATGGGGCGCACAAATGCGCTCGCATCTTTTTGAAAAACCGATCACGGTCACGCTCACCGCGCCTTTGCAACCCGGCGCGGAAATCCGTTACACGCTTGATGGCACAAGCCCGACCTCTGCTTCGACACTCTACACCAAGCCGCTCATCTTCACGGAAAGTACCGCTCTACGTGTTGCCGCGTTCCGCAATGGACGCGCTGTCTGCCTGGAATCGGAAGGCTCATTTGCGCGCATGGTGCCGATGCCGCCTTTGCCGGACGTTTACATCGGCGATTTGAAGCCGATTCGGAACGTCGGATTTGGTCACCGTTATGGCGGCGTGGTGCGTTATTAACGAAAATCAGCTGAGACCTTGCTGGTTGAGACTAATTTTCCTCGCCTTGATGGGGTAGCACGTTTCGAAGATTTTCGGTAGGCACTTGGATTGCCGGTTTCAAGAATGTGTAAGAAAATTCTGGCTTTCTCGTTCGTGTTTCGACGATAAATGAACTGATGAAGAGAGGAGGTTATTTCGTTCTGATTCTCGCAGTGTGCGCCGCCGTCATCGCTCTGCTCACGGTCCCCGAAAATAAATCCCTCACAAAAAAAATCGTTCAACGAAAGGAATCATTTCCGAGATTGCCGCAATCGCAATCGACGGACGTAAAGCGCGTCGAAACATCAGTATCGCAAGGTGTCAAAGCGGAATACGGCTCCGTGAATTTGGATTCAAGCCCAAAGGAGGTTTTGTCTCAAGACCATTTGCCAAACTTCGCGTCGATTTTCCAGAATGGAAGTTTACCACCAGTCAGCAACGCCGAAATGCCAGGAGCGAAACCGATCGCAACATTTGCCATATCCCAACGATCTTCGCGGATTCGAGATGTAGGTTCGGTCACTCCGGCCGGCCTGAACGGCCGCGTGACTCAGAGCGAAGTCAACGCGCTCAAGGATGGACTTTCCCAAACGCTCACGGCCATCGAGCAAAATTTGGTGCAACAAGTTTTTGCGGAAACGTTGCCTCTGGTCGGAACAAATTTTGTGCTGGCGTGGTCGAACAACGTCGCGGGGTTCCGTTACGTGAATACGTTGCGCACGAACATTGTGAACGGCCTCAGTACGCTGACCAATCAAGTGGATTACTCGCCGACGAATCTCCAAACGGCCATCAACACACGGCTGACCAGCGCGGGTTTCAATGCGGGCAGCGGAGTTGTCGTGACGACACCCAATGATTTTGTGCAGTTAGTGTTCACCACTTCGGACACGTTCGCCGCCGCCGGGATTCCACTCGCGACGA